>DATLBM010000508.1:0-8461 GCA_035526885.1 Thermoanaerobaculia bacterium
ACGGAGCGTTTCGTTGCAGCAGGGGGTCCCTCGACCGTCCTTCGCTGCGCTACGGCGGCTCGGGATGACACGTCAATAGTGCTGCAGCACGCCGCCGTGACATCCCTCGCGGATGCGCGCGCCCCGAGCGCAAGCCTCAGAACGTCAACTGCAATTTCAGTCCGTAGCGCGTGTCCGGCTCCCTGCGGTCGTAGTCGACCATGATCGCGTTCTTCTTCATCCAGTACGCGACGCCGGCGATGTCGCGGTGGTGGTGCGTCATCTGGTCGTGGCGCAGGAGCAGCTCCCACCCTTTGCCGAGGCGCGGGGTGGCCCAGGCGGACCAGCCGTGGGTGGAGACACCGCGATCGTCGGCGTGCAGCGTCTCGATGCCCGCGTTGACGCGCGGATGCTCGTACGTCAGGAGACCGATGACGCGGCTGCGTTTCGCATCGGTCGCGTAGTGATCCTCGTCGACGAACAGCGTCGCGGCGAGGCCTTTCACGAACGGGCGGACCGTGGCCCGGATCTGCAGCGCCTTCTCGTCGTTCGTCTCGGTGCGCGAGTAGCCTTCGCCGTTGTAGTAGCCAACGTGCACGTCGCCGAGGTCGTTGGGGAAGACCCAGCGCGCGGAGAGGCCGGCGTCGGACGAGGTGAGAAAGCCTTCGCGCTCGGCGAACAGCGTGCCCTGGAAGCGGTAGCGGTACGTCGCTTCCGCGAAGTCGAGGAACGGCGTCTGCTGCACGCCGGCGCGGACCCACGAGCCTTTCGTCGTCCATTCGTCGAGCGCGAGCTGGCCGTACGCGTACTTGAGGCGGACCAACTGCGAGCCCGAGAGCGAGCTGCCGCTGCCGTTTTCGCGGGCGACGTCGGGCGTGATGCGGAAGCTGATCTGCTTGTTCACGTTGCCCGTGACGTTGATGTACGCGCGGCCGACGTTGAAGGCATTCGCGGCCGAGGGATTGACCGTGAAGTCGGCGAAGATCGTTCCGCCGATCTTCAGGTCCGTTTGTGCAAAAGCCGGCGCGGCGATCGCGCACAGGAGAAGAAGAACCTTTTTCACTGCAACACTCCTTGCTTGAGGCCCGCGCACGAAACGAGTGCGGGCGCGATGTGTGGAAGAGGAAGGACGGACTGCACGGCGCCGCGGGCGATCGCTTCCTTCGGCATGCCGAAGATCACCGACGTGGCCTCGTCCTGGGCGATGGTCATGGCGCCGGCGTTGCGCATCTCGGCCAGGCCGTCCGCGCCGTCGTCGCCCATGCCGGTGAGGATGATGCCGATGCCGTTGGCGGCGGCGCTCGACGCCATGGAACGGAACAGCACGTCGACGCTGGGACGATGCCGCGACACGAGCGGACCGCTGTTGAGCGACGCGAAGTATTCGCCGCCGATGCGGCGAACGAGCAGATGCTGGCTGCCCGGGGCGATGAGCACGCGGCCGGCGCGCAGGACGTCGCCGTCCGCGGCTTCTTTCACTTCGACGGCCGACAGCGCATCCAGGCGTTTCGCAAACGCCGCGGTGAACCCCTCGGGCATGTGCTGCACGACGACCACGGGCGGCGCGTTCGGCGGAAGGCGCTCGATGATGACGCGCAGCGCTTCGGTGCCGCCGGTGGAGGCGCCGATGGCGACGATGCGACGTAGGGCGGGCTTCAGGCCGCCTGGACGGGCTGAAGCCCGTCCTACGTTTTCGGGGGGAAGTGGAACGACGGGACGCGCGGCCGAAGTGCGAACCAATCGCGCCTGCGAGGCCGCGCGCAGCGTGTCGACGATCATCACCGACTGCTCGGCGATGAAGTCGCGCACGCCGGCGGCGGGTTTCAGGATCACGTCGACCGCGCCTTCTTCCAGCGCGCGCATGGCCGTGTCGCTGCCGCGGGCGGCCGCGCTGGAGCAGATCACGACGGGCAGCGGATCGCGCCGCATGATCTGCTTGAGAAACGAGAGGCCGTCCATGCGCGGCATCTGCAGATCGAGCACGACCACGTCCGGCCGCGTTTTGGCGATCTTTCGCGCGGCGATGATCGGATCCGCCGCCGTGTCGACGGTGAAGTTTTTCGCCAGCAGCATCGAGAACGATTGCCTCACCGTCGCGGAGTCATCGACGACCAGCACGTGCATCAGCGTCCCTCCCGCAGCGCGTAGACCGTCGGACCGGCCACGCGAACACGGTCGAATCCGCTGAGGCTCTCGGAGTGGCCGAGAAAGAGCAGACCGTGGGGCTCGAGGCGATCGAGCAGCCGGTGGATGATGCGGCGCTTCGTCTCCGCGTCGAAGTAGATGAGGACATTGCGGCAGAAGATGGCGTCGAAGCGGCCGGTGAGCGGATACGAGTCGTGATGCAGGTTCACGCGGCAGAAGCGGATGAGCGAGCGCAGCTCGTCGCGCGCGGCGGCGCGGCCTTCCTGCGAGCCGCTGCCGCGCAGCAGAAACGTCTTGCGGTAGTGCACGGGCACGTGCGCAATGCGCTCCATCGGCCAGATCGCCGCTTCGGCTTTGGCGAGCACCTTCGTGGACAGGTCGCTGGCCACGATCTCGTGCTTCCACTCGGGCAGATGCGCGAGCAGCGACATGGCGATCGAAAACGGCTCCTCTCCCGTCGAGCAGCCCGCGCTCCAGATGCGCGTCTCGCGGCGGCGGTGACCCGCGTCCGCGATACGGCGCAGCGCGGGCATCCACTCGTTCTCGAGAAACGCGAACTGCTTCGGCTCGCGGAAGAAATGGGTTTCGTTGGTGCAGACGGAGTCGATGAGGCGCACGAGCTCATCGCGGTCGGCGACGACGCGGTCGTAGTACGCGCCGAACGACGGCAGGGCCAGTGCGCGAACGCGCGGCCCGACCCGTCCGACCAGAAGCGCGCGCTTCTGATCGGACAGGTTGATGCCCGCCTCGCGGTGGACCAGCGACTGGAAGAGACGAAACTCTTTCGTCGTGATCGCGTGCATGCCGAACGAGTCCATGGTCAGCCTCAGAACGCGTGGAACTCGCCGTGGGAGAGGCGGCCGTTGCCGCCGCGCGCGGCGGCGGGCTGCGGTGCGGGCATGCGCATCTGCACGTGCGCCGGCATCGCATGCGACGCCGAGGGATGGCGCTCGTTGCCGATGCGGAAGAAGCTCACCAGGTTCTGCAGCCCCTCGGCCTGCGCGGCCATCTCCTCGGCCGTCGCCGCGAGCTCCTCGGCCGCCGACGCGTTGCGCTGCGTGACCTGATCGACCTGCGCGAGCGACTGATTGATCTGCGCGACGCCCGCGGCCTGCTCGTTCGACGCGGCGGCGACGTCCTGCACCAGCTCAGAGGTGCGGCGGATGGACGGCACCAGCTCGCCGAGGAGCGTGCCGGAACGGTCGGCGACGCGAACGCTGTCGGTGGCAAGACCGCTGATCTCGCGCGACGAAGTCTGGCTGCGCTCCGCGAGCTTGCGCACTTCGGTGGCCACGACGGCGAATCCGCGTCCGTGCTCGCCGGCGCGCGCGGCTTCGATCGCGGCGTTCAGCGCGAGAAGGTTCGTCTGATACGCGATCTCCTCGATGATGGAGATCTTCTGCGCGATCGACTTCATCGCTTCGACGGTCTCGCGGACGGCCTTGCCGCTCTCCTCGGCGTCGCGCGAGCCCTTGGAGGCCATGGACTCGGTCTGGCGGCTGTTGTCTGCGTTCTGCGAGATCGAGGCGTTCATCTGCTCGAGGCTCGCGGTCGTCTCCTGGACGGCGGCGGCCTGCTGGCTGTTGCCCGAGGAGACGGACTGCGCGGTCGACGACACCTGTCCCGCGGCGGTGGCCAGGGACGAGGCGGCGGAGCGCACTTCTCCGATGATCTCGACGAGGCGGCCGATCATCTTCGACAGGGCTAGGCCGAGCGTGTCGCGGTCGGAGCGCGGCGAGACGTTCACGCCGAGGTCGCCCGCGGCGATGCTCGACGCGGCGGCGACCATGGCCGCATTCGAGTCGATCATCTTGCGCATGGCCATCGCCAGTTGCGCGGTCTCATCGTTGCCGCGTACGTCCACGCGCTGCTCCGCGTCGCCTTCAGCGAGCCTGTCCGCGATGGCCACGACCGTCGCGATGGGGACGGTGATGCTGCGCGTCAGCACGATGGCGATCAGGAAGGCCGCGAAGAGGGCGATGCCGGTGATGATGAACATCACCGTGCGGGCCCTGGTGCCGGTGGCGAGGATGATGGCCTTCTTCGCGACCAGCGCCTGCACCGCGTCGTCGTCGAGCGACTGCATGGTCTCTTCGACGCGGCGGATCTCTTCCTTCACGGGAGCGATCTCTTTGTTCGCTTCGTCGCCGGTCTTGATCTGTCCGTCGGCGATGCGCTTGACCACGCCGCGGAATCCGCTGGCGTAGGTGGCGATGTCGGTGCGCGTGTTCCGGATGGCGTCGAGGTGCTTGACGTCGCTGGTGGCGTGCTCCAGCGCCGTGAGGGAGTCGTCGGCGCTGCGCAGCGACTTTTCCCATTTGCCGAGGTATTCGGCTTCCTTCTCCGCGTTGCCGAAGTTGAGGAAGTAGTCCTTCTCGAAGCGGCGGAGCTCGAGCGCGGCGATGTGGGCGTCGTTGGAATAGTTGGTGACCGTGACGTCGACGCTCATGGTCTGATCGGCGGTGTCGACGGCGGTGCCGAGGCCCCACTGGCCGGTGCCGGCCACGATGAGCACGAAGGTCAGCAGCACGCCGAAGCCGGCGAAGAGTCGTTTCCCGATGGTCAGTTGCTGAAGCATGGTTCCTGTTCCTTTTCTGCCGCCTCGGCGGCTTCAATCGTTTCGAGAATCTCGGCCGGCGAGAGGACGCGGTCGAGGTCGAGGATGAGCACCAGGCGTCCGCCGATCTTGCCCATGCCCCTGAGGAAGTCGACGCGCACGTTGGTGCCGAAGGACGGCGGCGCCTCGATCTCGGGGTCGTGGATGTCGACCACTTCCGAGACGGAGGTGGCCACGAGGCCCACGGTGATCAGGTCGCCGTGCAGCTTCGTCTCGACGACCACGATGCAGGTCGTGCGCGTGGCGCCGGTCTCGCCGTGACCGAACTTGGATCCGAGATCGATCACCGGCAGCACGGAGCCGCGGAGGTTGATCACGCCGCGCACGTGCGCGGGCATCATGGGAACGTGAGTGACGCGCTCGTACTCGATGATCTCGCGCACGCGCAGGATCTCGACGGCGTACTCCTCGTTCCGGATGAAGAAGGTGAGGTACTGCTGATGGTTCATACGTTCTCCGTGGTTACGCCGCGAAGAATCGCGGCAGTGTCGAGGATGAGAGCGACGCGACCGTCGCCGAGGATGGAAGAGCCGGCGATGCCGGGGACATCGTCGAAGTAGTTTCCGAGGGGCTTGATGACGGCCTGTCCGCCGCCGTGCAGCTCGTCGACGACCAGGCCCGCCTTGGCGCGGTCGTAATGCACGACGAGCACGTTCTCCCGCGCGGGCTGCGCCGCTTCCACGCCGAAGAGCGATCGCAGGCGCACGTAGGGCACGACTTCGTCGCGCAGAAGCAGCACGCCCGAGGAGGTCTTTCCGCGCTCGCTGTCCGGCAGCTCGACGCACTCGATGACGTGCTCCATCGGCACGACGTAGGTCTCGCCGGCCGCGGTCACGCGGAAGCCGTCGATGACCGCGAGCGTGAGCGGAAGCCGGACCGTGAACGCCGTTCCCTGACCGGGATTCGTGGCGATGGCGATCGTGCCGCGCAGAGACTCGATGGCGCGGCGGACGACGTCCATGCCCACGCCGCGGCCGGAGAGGTCGGTCACTTTCGGCGCGGTCGAGAAGCCGTGCTCGAAGATGACGGAGTCGGACGCGTCGAGACCCATGGCCGAGGCGCGCTCGGCGATGCGGGAGCGATCGAGGCCGGCGCCGTCGTCGGAGACGGTGATGACGATCGTGCCCGCCTCGTGCTTCGCTTCGAGGGTGATCCTGCCGAGGGCGGGCTTGCCGGCCGCCAGGCGATCCGCGGACGTCTCGATGCCGTGATCGATGGCGTTGCGGATCATGTGCGTGAGCGGCTCGCGCAGCGTCTCGACCGCGCGGGAGTCGACTTCGACGTCGTCGCCGATGGTGATCAGCCTCGCGTTCTTGCCGTGCGCCGCGGCGACGTCGCGCACCGTGCGCTCGTACGAGCGGAAGAGCACCCCGACGGGCACCATCCGCGCGCGCATGATCAGCTCCTGCAGCTGGCCCTGGAGCTGATCGACCTGGCGCTCTATCTCGATGATGGTCTCGAGGTCGGAGGACTCGACGTCAACGGCCGAGGCGAGCAGTTGATGCACGCGCCCGCGCGCGATGGCGATCTCGCCCGCGAGGTCGAGCATGCGGTTCAGCTTCTCGGTGGCCACGCGCAACGTGCGGCCGGTGCCCTGCGGCGCGGCGAGGTCCGCCGCCGCGTTGTGCGCGTTCCCTTTCGCACCGGAGACGGACGCCAGGCGCTGCAGCAGCTCGCGATCGGCGTCGCGCAGCGGCCCGCGATTGGCGACGAGAGCGCGCAGCGCGTCGACGCCGGACAGCAGCAGCGTGACCAGCTCGGCGTTCGCGTCCAGCGAGTCGCCGTCGATCCGTTCCAGCACTTCTTCGTATGCGTGCGCGAACTCGGTGACGCCGGTCAGACCGACGCAGGAAGCGTTGCCTTTGATGGTGTGCGCGCGCCGCAGCAGCTCGTGGCGCAGCCCGGCGTCGCTGGGCGTGCGCTCCAAAGCGAGCAGTCCGTTCTCGAGCGCGTCGATGTCGTCGGCCGCTTCGTCGAGAAACGTGGCCATGAGGTCGTTCAGATCGATTTCAGACATGCGCTCCCCTCGTCGGTGCGAAAGATGACCTTGCGTCCGCGGTTGCCGCCGATGTCGACCTGCAGCGGCCGCAGTCCGGCGCGCGAGAGAAAGTCGAGGGCCAGGTCGGCGTTCTTCTGGCCGAGGTGGTTCGGGGAGGGCGCGGCGACCATCATGCAGGCGCCGCCGAACACGCGCGCCTGCAGCAGCTTCGGCCGCGCGCCCAGCGCCACGAGTTGATCGACGAGCTGGCGCATGGCCACGTCGCCGAAACGCGCCGAATTGATGCCGCTGCCGGTGTTGTGCGGCAGCATGAAGTGATTCATACCGCCGATGCGGCGCTGCTCGTCCCACAGGCAGACGGCGATGCACGATCCGAGGATGGTCGTCACCACCATCGGCTCGGCGGAGACGACGAGATGTCCGGGCTGCAGGAACTTCGTGAGCGGCGCAACCGCCGCGACGCCCGTCACGATCGCACCCGTGGGCGCGTGCAGTACAACGCGCTCGCCGCGTGCGAGGCGAGCAGATCGAACAGCTCCAGATCGATGGGCTCGAAGCCCGCTTTCTGCGGCAGAAGCCGGAACACGCCGATCGCGCCGACGACGAGATCGTCGAGCTTCAGCGGGATGCACGCGCTGAGAGTGCGCTCGCGTCCCGACGGCAGGATCTCGGTCTCGCCGGCCACGAAGCGCTGGCCGGTGACGGAGCAGAGTCCGATCATTCCCGAGGACGCATCGAGCGGCACGCGCCGCCACGGCTCGTCGTCGATGCCGAACGAGTCCAGCAGCACCAGCGAGCCGTCGATGAGCTCCCAGATCGCCAGCTCTTCGGAGCCGACCAGGTTGATGACGATCTCCTTGATCGCGGTCAGCACGCGGTCGCGGACGAGCGTTCCGTGCAACTGGTAGCTGGCCACGTAGAGGTTGGCGAGGTTGGTGTTCTGCTGCTCCACCTCGACGTACCGCGCCGCGAAGTCGCGGCTCTGCTCCTCGACTTCGCTGAGGCGCTCGCGCAGGCGTTCGATCTCGTCGAGGAGCGTGCGGACGTAGTCGAGCGTGTCGCTGGACACTTTCTCGATGTAGGGGCGTTGCGTTTCGCTGGTTTTCATCGGCGTCGTCTCCTCTACGCGGCGCTGAGGCCGAGGATGTTCGCGAGCTTGGTCAGGAGCTCGACGCCGTTGATCGGCTTGGTCACGTAATCCGTGCAGCCGTTGCGGAACGCGGTCTCGATGTTGTGCTCTTCGCCGCGCGTCGTGACCATGATGATGGGGATGTGCGCGATCGCTTCGTCGCCGCGGATGGCAGCGCACGCCGACAGCCCGTCGAGGTTCGGCATCATCACGTCGAGGAGGATGACGTCGGGCTGCTCGCTCCTGGCCTTGGCCACGCCTTCGACGCCGTCGCGCGCGGTGATGACCTGGAACGGTCCCTTGGCCAGGACCATCTTCTCCATCATCAGCACGGTCTCGGAGTCGTCGACGAGCAGGACTTTCTTCTTCATGGGAATTCCTTTCTCACTGCAGGTAGGGAGTTCTGGCCAGTTCGTTTGCCGGCATGGCCGGCGCGAAGAGCCAGCCCTGGACGATGTGCACGCCGAGGGAGGTGACGAGATCGAGATCGATTTCGTCCTCGATGCCTTCCGCGATCGCCGAGGCGCCAATCGAGCGCGCCAGATGCGCGATGGAGCCGATGACCGAGGCGCGCACGGGATCGCGGCCGCAG
>DATLBM010000509.1:0-6420 GCA_035526885.1 Thermoanaerobaculia bacterium
AACCTGTTCGTTGACGGAATGGCCCGACTGTCGCAATTCTGACGGCCATGAAGAAGAGCCAGATCCAGCAGATCAAGGAAGGCCGCGCGATGCGCGAGCGCGTGTGGTCGGGACGGCTGCAGCCGTTCGGGCCGAAGTCGAACCTCTCCACGAAGAACGCGGAGAAGCTCTCGACGGTGCCGAGCTCCGCGGAGGAGAAGTACAACGGCGGACGGGACGAATAATTCGTGTCATTCCGCGCCGGAGGCGCGGAATGACACCGCTCAGTTCTTCCGCGCCTTCCCGTTCCTGACCGCGCGCTCGAAGATGCGGTCGATGTCCTGATCGGCGTCGCGCTCGACCTGCTGCTGGCGGCGCTCGAGGGCCTGCTGCTCGCGCTCCAGTTCCTGCTGGCGGCGCTCGAGCACCTGCTGCTGACGCTCGAGCTCGCGCTGCGCGCGCTCCGTCTCGCGCTCGCTCTCGTCCGTGCGGATACGCGCATGCTCGCGGGCGATGCGCGCGTGCTCGCGTCCGAGGGCGGCGTGCTCGCGTCCGAGCTCGGCGTGGCGTCTGCCGAGGGCGGCGTGCGCTTTGGAGATGTCGGTGCGCGCGGCCAGCGCGTCCTCGATCTCGTCGAGCACCGCCGCGTCGCGCGTGATGTAGCGGACGCCGTCCTTTTCCCATTCGGCGAAATAGTCGTTGTCGGTCTTGATGACGTTCAGCAGCCGGGTGCGGCCGTTGTCGTCGATGGTCTCGCTGCGGTGCTGAGAGCGGGTGCCCGCGCTCATCGTGAGGGAAAGGACGAGAAGGAGAACGGCGCTGAGTGCTCGCATACGCCTATGTACGCACGCCAGATCGAAACGTTAGCGCCAGGCCGCCGGCCGTGCCGGCTCAGCCGCCGATGTGGGACATCTCCACTTTCTTCAGTGACGGCGTGGCCTCGCTGCGCACTTCCGAGTAGCGGTCGTCGCGCGCGCGCCACACGCGTGCGATGACCGCGGCGATCTCCTCATCGCTCGCGCCGCCGCGCAGCATGGCGCGGAAGTCGTGTCCGAGACCGGCGAAGAGGCAGAGGTAGACGCGCCCGTCCGCGGCCAGGCGCGCGCGCATACACGTTCCGCAGAACGGCTGCGTGACCGAGGTGATGATGCCGATCTCGCCGGCACCGTCGGCGTACTGCCAGCGTTCCGCGACCTCGCCGAAGTAATGCGGCTCGGCCGGGACGAGCGGCCATTCGCGGCGCAGCGTTTCGAGAATCTCGCGTCCGGACACGACGTCTTCCATCCGCCAGCCGTTCGTGTTGCCGACGTCCATGTATTCAATGAAGCGCACGATGTGGCCCGTGCCGCGAAAATGCCGCGCCAGCGGCACGATCTGCGACTCGTTCATGCCGCGCTTCACCACGCAGTCGATCTTCACGGGCGCGAGTCCCGCCTCGTTCGCCGCGTCGATGGCGTCGAGCACGCGAGCGACCGGAAAGTCGACGTCGTTCGTGGCGCGGAAGATCGCATCATCGAGCGCGTCGAGGCTCACGGTCACGCGATGCAGGCCCGCCGCTTTCAGCGTGCGCGCTTTCTCGCGCGTGAGGATGGAGCCGTTCGTGGTGAGCGCGATGTCCTTCACGCCGTGGATGGCGGCCAGCTGTTCGACGAGGCGCTCCAGATCGCGGCGCAGCAGCGGCTCGCCGCCGGTGAGGCGGATCTTCTCGACGCCGTTGCGCACGAAGAGCCGCGCCAGGCGCGCGATCTCTTCGAAGGTGAGCAGCTCGTCGCGGCGCAGGAAGGCGAAGTCGCCGCCGAACACTTCCTTCGGCATGCAGTACGTGCAGCGGAAGTTGCAGCGATCGGTGACCGAGATCCGCAGATCGTGCAGCGGGCGGCCGAGGGAATCCATCCGGTCTCGAAACTACGCCGCCGGGAACAAAAACTCCAGCGCCTGCCGGACGCGCCGCGCCCAGGCGCGCTCGCTGTGATCGCCGCGGCGATCCTCGAAGAAGCGGAACGTGTCGTCGCTCCAGCCTTTCGCGGCGATGCGATCGCGCAGCGTGCGCGTGTCGTTCAGCGCTTCCATGCCTTCGCGGCCGCCGATGTCGAGCCAGAGTCGCGGCAGTGCGCCTTCGAATACCTCCACGGCATTGACGATGTCGCGATCGCCCCACCACACGCTCGGCGACATCACCGCGGCTTTGCGGAAGACCTCGGGATGTTTGAGCGCGAGGTACATCGAGACCAGACCACCGAGGGAGGAGCCGCCGATGCCCGTGTTCGCGGCGTCGGGCAGCGTGCGGAAGCGCGCGTCGATGGCGGGCTTCAACTCCTCGATCACAAACCGCGCGTAGTCCGCGGCGCGTCCGCCGCCGCTGTGCTTCTTGTCGCGCACCGGCGTGTACTCATCCATGCGGCCCGGGCCGGCGTGATCGACGCCGACGATGATCATCGGCGCGGCGGTGCGGTCGCCGATCGCGGCATCGGCCGCCTCCTGCAGGCGCCAGTGATTGCCGGGAACGTACGCGCGATCGGGGTCGAAGAGATTCTGGCCATCCTGCATGTAGAGCACGGGATAGCGGCGGTCGTCGCGCTCGTCGTAGCCGGCGGGGAGATAGACGGTGATCCTCCGCGAGTTGCCGAGGATCTTCGACTCGAAGTTCTCGATGCGCTCGAGGCGTCCGGGGCGGATGGCGGCGCGGCGGTTTTCCAGGCGCAGCACGCGACGGAAAGTCGCGCGCAGCGTGTCGCTCATCTCACGCAAGCTCGCGATACCCGGAGCGGAAATAGACCAGGGGCTTTGCTTCCTGAGTGCGCACGCTCATGACCTCTCCGACGAAGATCGAGTGATCGCCGCCGGGCAACTGGCTGTGCACGCGGCACTCCAGCGCGCAGATGGCGCCGTCGATCAGCGGCATGCCCAGCTCGCCTCGGTCCCAGGCCACGCCGGCGAAGCGGTCGTCGATCTTCTTCGACGCGAACCGGTTCGACACCTCGGCCTGCTCCTGCGCGAGGATGTTCACGCCGAACCGTTCCGCGCCGGCGATGGCATCGTGCGACTTGACCGATTTCTCGATGCAGATCAGCACCAGCGGCGGATTCAGGGACAGCGACGCGAACGAGGCCACGGTCATCCCGTACGGCGTGCCCTCGTGCTCGGTGGTCACGACGGTCACGCCGCTGGCGAAGTGGGACATGGCCAGCTTGAACTGCGCATCATCGACAGGCATGGCGCGGCGGATCTTACTTCAAACTTTCGCCCATCCCGTGCGTATGAGGAGACATGCGCCGCACGATCGCACTCACTGCCGTTCTCCTGTTCGCCGCCTCTGCTTTCGCCTCCGAGGACGTGATCAAAAAAGGATTCACGGTCGCGGATGGAGGGACGCTCCGCCTCGACGGGGCGCTGGGCAACATCCGCATCGTCACCGGCGGTTCGGGCGTGGCCTTCGAAGTCACGCGCAAGGCCGACGGCCGCCGCGCGGAGAAGACGATGGCCAACCACAAGATCACCTTCGAGCAGCGCGGCAACGACGTCGTCGTCGTGAGCGACGTCGACGAGTGGCGCGGCGGCTCGTGGTTCTCGTGGGACGACCGCTACAACGTGCAGTGGAACATCCGCGTGCCGGACCGCTACAACGTGGACGTCGAGACGTCGGGCGGCTGGATCAAGATCGACGACATCGCCGGCACGGTCGACGCCAACACCTCGGGCGGCAGCATCGAGACGGGAAAGATCTCCGGCGAAGGCACGCTGAACACTTCGGGCGGCTCGATCACGATCGCCGGCGCCTCGGCGCGACTGCTCGCCCACACCTCGGGCGGCAACATCACGGTCGGCGACACGACCGGGCCGGTGGAAGTGAAAACGTCCGGCGGCTCGATCTCGCTCTCGCACACGGGCGGCGAAGTCGTCGCGCACACGTCGGGCGGCAACATCGAAGTCGAGGACGCGATGGGCCGCGTCGACGCGCACACCTCGGGCGGCTCGATCCACGCCAGGATCTCGCGCCAGCCCGCGGCGGAATCGAAACTGGAGACCTCGGGCGGCAGCGTGATCGTTTCGCTGGGGCCGTCGGTGGCGGTGGATCTCGACGCCGAAGCCAGCGGCGGCGGCGTGCGCACGGACGTGCCGGTGACGGTGATCGGCACGCAGGACGAGGATTCGGTGCGCGGCAAGATCAACGGCGGCGGACCGAAGCTCGTGCTGCGCACGTCGGGCGGCGGCATCCGCGTCAAGTCGATGTAAGTCAGCTCGCGAGAATCGCGCGCGCCGCGGCGCGCGCGCTCGCGAACGACGCGTCGGACAGCAGACCTTCGTCGCCGACCCAATCGCCCGCCAGGTACAGGCCGCGCACGTTCGTGGTCACGGGCGGGCGGGCGGCGGCGGGTGTGACCAGCGCGTTGGAGACCGTCATCGCCGGCATGTAGCGCTTGTGCACGATGACGTCGCGCCAGCCGGGCTGCATGCGGTCGAGCAATCCTTCCAGCTCGCTTTCGGAGCCGCGTCCGTACTTCACGGTGTGCACGAGTGCGCCGCCTTTCGGCGCGAGCTGTGCCCACGTCGAATGCACGGAAAAGTAGTACGGCTCGTCGATGCCCAGCGCGAACGTGCGTTTCGGATTCGGGAGCGTGCGCAGCGCGACGTCGAGACACGCCGCGGTGACCGGCTGCGCGTTCCACGTCTGTCCCGCCAGCTCCGACGCCGTCGCGGGATCGACGGCGAGGATCACATCCTCGGCCGGAAGCGGCGCACCGTTGACGGCCTCCGGCGTCATCTCCGGAAATGCGATCGCGCGCGTGTCCGTGCGATCGGCGTCGAGCTCGAGACCGCCCAGGCGTACCGCGCGCACGCGGCCGTCTTCGATGTCGACGCCGACGATGCGCGAGCTCGAGACGAAGTTCACGCCCGAGGTCACGGCGGTGCTGCGCATCGAGTCGACGATGCGCTGCCAGCCCTCGTGCACGTACAGCACGCCGCGCAAGCCGGCCTTCAACTGAGCCAGCGACAGCGCGGCGCCGGCGGTTTCCGCGTCATTCGAATACGTCGCCAGGCGGATCAGCGCCTCGAGCACGTGACGCGCACGTGCATCGGAAACGTTCGCGTCGATCCATTCGCGCAGCGTGACGTTGCCCGGCGGATGTTTGTCGATGCGGCGGATGCGCAGGATCGCGCGAGCGAGTTGCGCTTTGCCGCGCAGCGACAGCAGCGACGTGCCGAGGAACGAGAGGACGCCCGTCGGGAGCCAGCGCTCCTGACCGTCGATGAGTGCGATCGCGTGCGGCTTCGGCACCGCGCCGGGCACGGGGATGCCGAGCTCGCGGCACACGCGCGCGCCGCTGCCGGCGCGGTTGAATGCGTGCGCGCCGAGGTTGAATCGGAAGCCCTGGCGGAGCTGGGTGATGGCGCGGCCGCCGAGGTATTGACGCTTCTCGAAGAGCGTGACCGTGCGTCCGGCGCGGGCGAGATAGATCGAGGCCGCGAGACCTGCCAGACCTCCGCCGACGATGACGACGTTTTTGCCCACGGACGGGTCCGGATGGTACAGCATTGTTCTCTGCTGTGGCAGAATCCGCTGGGCCCGCAGCTCGTTATCACCATCGAAATGAAGAAGATCCTGCAGACGACGATTCTGCTGTTCGCGTTCGCAACGCCCGTGTTCGCCGCGACGGCGACGGACTTTTACGTGGCGCTGCTGCGCCGCGGCATTGCGGACGTCGACGCGGGCCGCAACGCGGAGTCGACGACGAATCTGCGCCTGGCCGCGTTCGGCCTCATCGATTCGATCGAGCACTACGAGCTGGCCCTCGCCTACCTCACGGTCGCCTTCGACCGGCTCGGCGAAGCTGATCACGCGCGCGAGGCCGCGACGCGCATCCTCGCCGCCGAGAAGATCGAGAAGAAGTTCCGCGGCATCGTCATGCCCGCGCCGATCCGCACGGCGTTCGACGCCACGGCGAAGAAAGTGCTCAGCGCGACCGACGCCGCGGCGTTGCGCGGCGGCGCGACGGCGAAGCCGTCCGAGCCCGTGGTCGTCGATCGCGTGGAAGTGCAGACGCAGAAAGCGGCGCCGACGACGAACAACAAGCCCGCGCCGCAGAGCGAGCCCGCGAAGCCGCCCGCATCGAAGCCGCAAACGTCGAACCCGACGACAACACCGCCGAAAAACAACGGCGCGACGCAGCCGCAGACCTCCAACACGGCCACCGCGCCGCCGAAGACCACCAGCACACCGGCAACGACGCAGCCGCCGTCCAAGCCGCAACCGCAGCCGGCGAAGCCGGCGGTACAGCCGCAGCCGCAGAAACCCGTCGACGTCACGGCCACGCTCAACGCCGCTGACAGCGCGCTCGCGAAGTCGAACATCACCGACGCGCGCCGCCTGTATCGCGAAGTGCTCGCGGTCTCCGGACTCGATCACGCGGCGTCGATTCGGCTGGCCGAGGGTTTCTACCG
>DATLBM010000510.1:0-10753 GCA_035526885.1 Thermoanaerobaculia bacterium
CGGAGCGCAGCGGAGTCGAAGGACCTTCTACCGTGCCACGAAGCAAAGGGGAAGGTCCTTCGACCGTCCTCCGCTTCGCTGCGGCGGCTCAGGATGACACGAGCCCAAGTGTCATCCTGAGGGGAGCGCAGCGGAGTCGAAGGACCTTCTACCGTGCCACGAAGCAAAGGGGGAAGGTCCTTCGACCGTCCTCCGCTTCGCTTCGGCGGCTCAGGATGACACGGGTTAGAACAGTTTCAGGAACACCACGTTCGCGACGAAGCCGTCCTGTGCGTTGCGGCCGATGGTCTTGCCGATGTCCAGGCGCAGCAGCGTCCCGAACGGACCCACCGTCTGGCCGGCGATGCCCAGTCCCTGGTACGGCTCGCGGCTGATGTTCGACGACGCGTCATCGATCAGCGCGTGATCGTAGAAGGCCTCCAGGCGGAACTGATCCGAGATCACGAAGCCGTACGAGAGGTGGCCGAGGATCGCTTTCTCGGCGTGCACCGATCCCGACTTCACGCCGTGCACGCGCTGCGATCCGAAGAATCCGAGCTCGTACTTGGAGAAGCGATCCAGACGCGAGCCGGCCAGGTAATTCAGGTCGATGCCGATGCGCTGGAACTTCGGCAGGAAGAAGCTCTTGCCGATCGAGCCGCCGTAGCGCGCGAACGATTTCTGATCCGGGTCGTACTCGCTGAGGATGCCCCACGGCTCCCACTCCGAGCGGCGGCTGTACTCGTAGAAGGTCGAGAACGTGTAGCCGCGCCGCGCGTAATTGAAGTTCACGCCCGGCGTGAACACGAACGTATCCGAAGGCACCTCGAACCCGCTCCCCGTATCCTCGGCACGCTGATACGTGAAGTGCTGGATGCCGAACGACGCGTCGATCTTGCCGAACTGGAAGATCGGATGTCCCGCGCGCAGCGTCAGTCCGAGGGGCAACGACTTCACCGTCTCGGCCGGGATTTCCTCCCCGTCACGGAACATCGTGTTCGACGTCGGCACGGCGATGCCGAAAAAGTCCGCGCCCACGTTCGTGCGCGTGTGTCCGACGTCCGGATGCGTGGCGTTGGCCGCGACCACCACGCCGGCAAAGAACACGTTCGTCTGGATGCCTTTGCCGAAGAGGTTGAAGTTGAAGTAGTCGATGCCGCCCAGGGGCACGACGGGGTAGTCGAGACCTGCGTCGTGATGGATGCCGCCCACGGCGAAGAGACGCGACGTGTCGAAGCCTTCCTTCACCACGCGCTCGCCGTCGCCGCGGCGTTCCAGATACTTCAGACCGGCTTCGGTCTCGCGCACCATGCGCGCGTCCGATGCCGACGCCTGCGCGAGCAGCGTCGTGAACTCGGAAGGCTCGATGCGGAAGTTCGTGAACGTCGTCGAGCGCTGCACGACGTTCGCGCGTCCGGCCGCCGAGACGACCTGCTGCGCGCCGACTTCCACGGGCAGCCAGTACAGCGCGCGCGGATCGGCCTTGGCCACGTCAGCGGCGCTGAGCGGATTCTTCGTCTCGCGATCGAAGGCCACAAAGTCCACGCGCTCTTCGTTCGACAGCACCTCGCCGCTGAGGTTGAGCTGCACCATCGAGATGCGCACGCGCGCCCACGTCTTGGCGTCGATGAATACCGTGCCGCGGTAGAGCGGCAGGTTCTCCGGCGCGTTGGGCGGCGGCGCGAAGCGCACTTCGTAGACGCGGTAGCCGTTCAGCTCCGTCTGCCGCACCAGCTCGTAGCGGTATTCGTTGGTGAGATGGATGTCCAGCGGAAGCTGCGTCACTTTTTCCGGCTGGATGAGCGGCAGCTCGGGGATGCGCCCGTACTTCCAGCGCACGCCGTTGATGAAGAAGTCCTGCCATACCCAGTCCGCTTTGCCGGCCGGATCGGAGAAGTAGTCGCCGGCGATCGCGGCCTCGAGCGACTCCGCGCCGCCGCCGATCTCGAAGCGCAGCTTGGTGGTGTTGCGCGCGATGTAGCGCGGCTGAATCGATTCCTGGTAGGCGTCGTAGGACTGGTGATTGCGGATGATCTCTTCGACGGTGATGCCGCGCTCCGTGGCGACGTTCAGCGTCTCCTTGACCGCGGTCTTGTCGACCTTCTCGGCGTAGTCGACGAGCACCGCGTACGCGTCCTTCGCGGGCGGCGCGCCGACGAGCAGGCGTCCGTTGCGCGTTCCGCTGTCGGTGATGTCGCGAACTCCGGCGGCATCGATGCGGCGCGGCCTGGTGTAGCGATCGGCGGGCAGCGAGAGGATGGTCGACGACGCGGCGTCGCCGCGCGCGATGACCATCGTCTTCAGGTCTTCGCCGCGCACGAACGTCAGCACGGGCATCTCCACGGTCGCGCCTTTGGCGTCGAGCACCGGCACTCTCGCCGTCGAGTCGAAGGCCCAGTCGCCGGTGGTGGTGTTGTTGAACTGAGCGAGCGAGACGGGATTCACGGCGCCGCTGGCGTACGCGCGCACGGCACCTTTCGCGAACGCGCCCGCCAGGTCGAACAGCGGATTCGGCGACTCGACGGGAACGAGCGCGTAGATCTTCTTGGCGGGATCTTTCTCCGCCACGAACGCGAACGCGGCTTCGACTTCACGCGCGTCGGCGATGACCGCGTCAAAGTACGAGTTCGCGCCGGCGTCGAAGAGCGCCGGCAGCTCGGGCGTGTTGAGGACGACGATGCGTTTGGCGAGGTTCTCGCCCTGCGCCGCGACGGAGAGGCGTTTGATGGCGTAGGCGCCGAGGGTGGCGTCGACGCCGCGGGGGTTGACGCCGATGGCGTCGAACGGGCCGCGCGCGCGGGCCCAGTCGAGGATGAGCTTCGTTTTCGCCTCGACCTCGTCGACGTCCTTCGCGTCGTAGTCGATGACCACCGCCACGTTCGACGGCTGGGTGGGCGTGAACGCCGGGTACGTCTGTTCGTCGAGATGCGCGAACGCGGGGACGGCGGAACCGTCGCTGCCGGCGACGCCGACGCAGAGCGTGCACTCCGCGGCCTGGGCGGGAAATTGCAGAACGAGAAGCAGGGCGAAAGCGAGCGAGAAGTGTTTCATAGACCTTTACCGGCGTCCTGAACGCCCTGCATACGGCCGAAATTGCCAGCCAACGGCACCCTTTTCCTGAACCGTAACTCCGGGGCGAAGATCGGCGCCGCCGCGCTGGACGAGCTTCGCCAGGAG
Organism: Thermoanaerobaculia bacterium; assembly: GCA_035526885.1. Lineage (GTDB taxonomy): Bacteria > Acidobacteriota > Thermoanaerobaculia > Gp7-AA8 > Gp7-AA8 > QHVT01. The sequence goes on from DATLBM010000510.1 coordinate 3,157, forward strand.
GCAGCGCGCGCCGGCATCGAGATCGTCGAGCTGTCGCCGGGGCTCGATTGCTCGCAGGAGATCCGCGAGCGCGTGCGCCGCGGCGTCAAGCTGTTCATCGCCGCCGGCGGCGACGGCACCGTGCAGCACGTCCTGCAGGCCGTCGCCCACTCCGACTCCACGCTGGCCGTCCTCCCCCTCGGCACGTACAACCATTTCGCGCGCGACCTCGACGTGCCGCTGGACTGGCGAGCCGCGCTGGACGTCGCGCTGAGCGGCGAGTCGAAGCAGGTCGACCTGGGCCGCATCAACGAGCGCTATTTCGCCAACAACGTCTCCATCGGTTTGTATCCGGAGCTGGTGGCCAAGCGCGAAGAGCGCGGCCGCGACTACCCGCGATGGAAGGCCCGCCTCTTCGCGCTGTACACGACGCTGCGCAAGTATCCGCACGTCACGCTGAGCGTGGAGACCGCGCATCACAACGAGGTGCTGCGCACGCACGTGTTCATGATCTCGAACAACCGCTACGACCTCGAGCGCATCGGCATCGAGGCGTCGCGGGAGACGCTGACCGAGGGGAAGCTGTCGGTGTACTGGCTGCCGCACACGTCGCGATGGCGGCTGACGCGTTTCCTGGCGCGCTACGCCGCCGGACGCGTGCGCACCATCCCCGGCTTCCGCTCGTTCAAGACGCTGCGCATGCGCGTGCAGACGCCGCGCGATCATCTGAAGGTGGGCATCGACGGCGAGGTATTCACGCTGCAGACGCCGCTGGTCGTGACCGCCGCGCCGCAATCGCTGCTGGTGAAGGTGCCGCGCAAAGACGCGTCGGCGTAAGTGCACGCGCGCGCGAGCGCACCGAGCACATCTCCGACACCGTCCGCAGGACCGACGTGCGCGTCGAGCCGCTGGCCGGCGCGAACGTGCGCGAAGGCTCCGACCGCTTCGACACCGCTACGGCTTCGATCAGGGGCGTTGATTGAAGCGGGAAGAAGTCGTCATCCCCGTCGTGCAGGAGACCGCGCGCGTGAAAAAGCGCGCGGTCACGCGGCAACCGTCCGCGTGCGCCCCGCCAGCGAGACCGTGCGCCTCCGCCGCGAGGAAGTGAGGTCGAGCGCAGCAAGTAGGCACGCTTTGCGATAGCGTTCGCAGCCATGCCGGGCATTTTCGATACCGTCGTCGACGCGAACGTGCAGGCGCTGCTGCGCCGCGAGCAGCGTCTGCTCGTCGAGCTGCGCGAGACGCTGGAGCGCGAACAGGTCGACGAGCGCCGCCGCGTCGACGAGCTGCTGGCCACGCTGGAAGACCTCTTCACGATCGTCATCGTCGGCGAGTTCAACGCCGGCAAATCCTCCCTGATCAACGCGCTCTTCGGCGACCGCTTGCGTACCGAGGGACCGATTCCGGTCGACGACGTGATCTCCATCCTGCGCTACGGCGAGCAGGCCTCGACGAAGAAACTGTCCGACTACGTCATCGAGCAGTTCTATCCGATCGAGTTCCTTCGCAACATCACGCTGGTCGACACGCCGGGCACGAACTCGATCGTGCAGCGGCATCAGGAGATCACCGAGGATTACATCCCGCGCGCGGACCTGGTGCTGTTCGTGACGTCCATCGACCGGCCGCTGTCCGAGTCGGAGCGGCGCTTTCTCGAATACATCCGCGAGTGGGGCAAGAAGGTCGTCTTCGTGCTGAACAAGATCGACACGAAGTCGGAGTCCGAGATCGCGCAGGTGCTCGCGTACCTGACCACGAACGTGCACGCGATCTTCGGCTTCGATCCGGTCATTCATCCGGTGGCGGCCAAGCTGGCGCTGGAATCGAAGCTCGGCGCCGCCACGCCGCGCGACTGGACGCGCAGCCGCTTCGAGGCGCTGGAGGACTACATCTTCCAGGTGCTCTCGGAGAAAGAGCGCGTGCGCATCAAGCTCACCGCCCCGCTGGAAACGATCCTCAGCCTGTCCAAGAAACAGTTCCGCATGATCGAGTCGAGGCGCGAGGTGCTGGCCGAGGACAAGGCGCGCATCGATTCGATCAACGAGCAGCTCGACCGCTCGCGCGCGGACCTCGTGTCGAACTTCCGGCAGTTCGTGCTGCGCATCGACAATCTGCTCATGGACCTCGAGCGCCGCGGCCTGGACTTCCTCGACCGCTACGTGCGCATCCAGCACGTGATGATGCTGCGCGACGCGTCGCGCTTCCGCGAGGAGTTCGAGCGCCAGGTGTTCCAGGGATGGAAAGGCAGCATCGACACGACCATCCAGGAAGCCGTGGACTGGCTGGTCAAGGAGAACATGAAGCTGTGGAGCGGCACGGTGGACGCGTTCCATCGCCGCGCCGAAGCCGATGCGCGCAACGATGAAGTGATCGGGCGCGTGGGCCGCGACTTCGCGTACAACCGCGAGGAGGTCTACTCGCGCATCCGCCGCAACGCCGAGCAGCGCCTCTCCGATTACGACGTGAACGTGGAGTCGCGCCGCATCATCGACAACGCCATGCGCGCGGTGCTCCACTCGTTCGGGCTGGGTGCGGGCGCCCTGGGACTCGGCTATCTCCTGACCACCGCCGTCTCCAGCACCGCCGTCGACGTGACCGGACTGACCGCCGCGACGATGCTCCTCGTCACCAGCTTCCTGATCCTTCCCTACAAGCGCACCAAGGCGAAGGAAGAGTTCAAGCGGCGCATCGAGGAGCTGCGCACGAACATGAACGAGTCGCTCGACCGCGAGTCGACGACAGAGATCGACCGCATGCTCCGCGGCATCACCAGCGCCTTCGAGCCCTACCAGCGCTTCTACGCGCTGGAATCGGACAAGATCGAAAAATTCGCGGAGAAGCTGACCAAGATCGAAGCGGAGTCGCAGGAGATCCTGCGCTCAGCGGGCGCGCTCGCCGGCTGAGCGCGGTTGCCGGTTGCCGGTTCGGGGTGCGTTGTCGCGAGCGCCCCGGCACTCGCGAACACGCACCAGCAACCAGCAACAGAAAAGCCCGGCTTCCGCCGGGCTTTTCGAGGCAACCGCCGTAGCGCAGCTACGGCACGGGATTGCCGTTCGTCACATAGAAATCCTGCGACCCGATCGTCCAGCGCTGGCCGTTGCCGGCCACGGCCTGCACGGTCAGACGATGCAGCGAGTTGGCGAGCTTGCGCGTGTCCATCGTGAACATCCAGCCGGCGTTGCGCGCGCGCTGGAAGAGCTGCGGGAACTGCTCTTCGACGTCCGGACGCGGCAGGCCGATCTGCGCCTGGCCCACGAAGCTGCCGTCGATGATGATCTCCACCGCCGTCACCACGCTGTTGTCCGCCAGCGCCCAGCCGCGGAACACCACGTCGCCGCTGACGTAATCGAGCGCCGTCGGGAACTCGATGAAGCCGTAGCCCGAGAACGGGAAGTCCTGGTCGACGCACTGGAACCAGACGTTGATGCCGTCGCGGTTCGGGATCTCGGCGAACGTGCCTTCCAGGTCGCCGACGCGCACCGACATGACGTGGTGGCCGGGGCGGACGCCGAGGGAGAGGAGGGCGCCGACGTCGAGCGTGAAGATGAAGCCGGAGCGCGGGGCGTCGGGGAAGTTCGGGTAGTAGCGCGCCACGTCGAAGCGCGGCACCCCGTAGCAGTTCGCGAAGCGGCCGCCGATGACGCCGCACATGCCCGTGTCCAGCCAGGACACGCCGTCGATGAGCAGCTCGGCGTAGCCGACGCGGCCCGTGCCGCCGCGCGTGGCCAGGTCGAGCGCCCAGCCGCGGACCGGCGTCAGGTGCGCGGTCGGACTGATCGGCGGCGAGACCGGCGGCGGTCCGTCGTTCGGGCCGCAGCCCGTGCCGAACAGCACCGCGTCCTTCTTCGGCTCGTCGAGATAGCCGAAGGGCTGCAGGAAGTTGTCGTTGTTGATGATCTGGATCGTGCGATGGCCGATCGTGTTCTCGAGCCCGAGCTTGTCGATCGCGCGGATGGTCAGCGTGTGGATGCCGTTCGTGTAGCGGGTGGTGTCGATGTTCGCGATCCAGCCCGAGAAGCGCGCGCCGGGAAAGTCGGGATAGGTCTCGCCGACGTCCGGCCGCGGGTCGCCGTACACCGCGCCCTGCAGGATGCCGTTGTCGATCATCACCTCGATGCGCGCGATGCCGTCCGTGTCCGCCGCCCAGCCCGAGACCGGGAACGCGCCGGAGACGTTGTACACGCCGCTGCCGTCCGGGATGTCGAGGAAGCCGAAGGGCGCCTGGTTGATCGTGTTGTTGATCGTGATCGTGCGGCGGCCGACGCCGTGCACCTGCCCGTCGACGGTGACCGCGCGGATCTCGACCGTGTGCGTGCCGTTCGGGAAACGGCTGGCCAGGAAGCCGGTGATGAACCCGGGCCGCGCCGTGTGGATGCCCGGCCAGTCCGGGTAGACCCGCTCCACGTCGATGCGCGGGAGGAACATGATCGCCTTGTTCTGGAACGTGTCGTCCACCCAGAGCTCGAGGCGGCTCACCGTGATCGGACTGAGAGCCCAGCCCTGCACGAGCACGACACCGGATTGCGGGCGCTCAGGGTCGGGCGAGTCGAGCGCACCGACGAAATCGAAAGTCTGAGCAAACCCCGTGGACGCGCAAAGCGCCACTAAGGAGAGAACCAGGCCGCGGGTAACCCATCGCCACATAACCCCAACCTCCGCGCCAACCGAGTCAAATAATCGAACGCGAGTTTATACTACGCCGGGTGAGTTCGCCAAACGTCAACACACAAATCGACTTAGCCGACGTCCGCGCCGCGGTCGAACGCCTCCGCCCCTGGATCCACCAAACACCCCTCCTCACCAGCAGCTCGCTGTCCGAGCGCGCGGGCGTGGAAGTGCGGCTCAAGTGCGAGAACCTGCAGCGCGCGGGCTCCTTCAAAATCCGCGGCGCGATGAACGCGCTGCTGCAATTAGATGATGCGCAGCGCCGCCGCGGCGTCGTGGCCTTCTCCTCGGGCAATCACGCCCAGGGCGTCGCCCTCGGCGCCAGACTCCTCGGCATCCCGGCCACCATCGTCATGCCGGAGAACTCCGTGCAGTCGAAGGTCGAAGCCACGCGCGCGTACGGCGCGGAAGTCGTGCAGGCCGGCGTGACGGCGGCGACGCGCGACACCGTCGCGCGCGAGATCGCCGACAGGAACGGCGCCGCGGTCATCCCGCCGTTCGACGACGAGCGCATCATCGCCGGCGCGGGCACGGTGGGACTGGAGATCGTCGAGCAGTGGCCCGACGTCGCCACCATCCTCGTTCCCCTCGGCGGCGGCGGACTGCTGTCCGGAACCGCACTCGCCGCCACCTCTTTGCGCTCCGGCGTCGACGTGTACGGCGTGGAGCCCGCCGCCGGCAACGATGGCGAACAGTCCTTCCGCAGCGGCCGCATCGTCACCATCGATCCGCCGAAGACCATCGCCGACGGCGCGCGCACGCTCGCCATCGGCCGGCGCAACTTCGCCATCATCCGCGAGCGCGTCAAAGACGTGGTCAGCGTCGACGACGACGTGCTGCTCGAGACGGCGAAGTGGGCGATGTACCGCACGAAGCTGGTCATCGAGCCGACCGGCGCCCTGGGACTGGCGGCGCTGTTCTCCGGAAAGGTGAAGCCGCGGGGGCCGGTGGCGGTGATCGTGAGCGGCGGCAACCTGGACTTCAGTTTGCTGGCATGAGCGGTTCCCTCTTCGGCGACGACGACTTCGCGCCGGCGCCCGACAAGAACACCGCCGACGCTCCGCTCGCCGAACGCCTCCGCCCGAAATCCCTCGATGAAGTGGTCGGCCTCGAAGAGCTCCTCGGCGAGAAGCGCTTTTTGCGCAACGCCATCGAGACGGACCGCATCCCGTCGATGATCTTCTGGGGCCCGCCCGGCTCCGGCAAGACCACGCTGGCCCGCATCATCGCCAGGACCACGCGCGCGCGCTTCGTCCAGTTCTCCGCGACGTCCACGTCCATCAAAGACATCAAGACGCTGATGGAGGAGGCGCGCAAGGCGCGGCAGGCGCGCGGCTCGAAGACGATCGTCTTCATCGACGAGATCCATCGCTTCAACAAGGCCCAGCAGGACGCCTTTCTCCCCTACGTCGAAGCGGGCGACATCATCCTCATCGGCGCGACGACGGAGAACCCGTCGTTCGAAGTGAACTCCGCGCTCTTGTCGCGCAGCAAAGTGGTGGTCATTCCCGCGCTGGAGCGCGAGCAGGTGGTGTCGATCCTCCGCCGCGCGACGTCGGATCCGAGCGTGGAGAAGTTCGCCATCGCCATCGACGACGCCGCCCTCGACTTCATCGCCGCCACCTCGGCCGGCGACGCGCGACAGGCACTGACGTCGCTGCAACTGGTCGTCGAAACCGCCTCCGCGGACGATTCACCGGTCGGCATCGACAAGGTGAAGGAGATCCTGCAGCGCCGCTCGCTGATGTACGACAAGTCGGGCGAGGAGCACTACAACATCATCTCGGCGCTCCACAAATCGCTGCGCAACGGCGACGCGGACGCATCGGTGTACTGGCTGGTGCGCATGCTGGAAGGCGGCGAGGACCCGATGTACATCGCCCGCCGTCTGGTGCGCGCCGCGTCGGAAGACATCGGCAACGCGGACCCGCAAGCGCTGGTCTTCGCGATCGCCGTCCAGCAAACCGTGCACTTTCTGGGCATGCCGGAAGCTGGCGTGGCCCTCGCGCAACTGGTGACCTACCTCGCCGCCTCCCCGAAATCGAATGCCGCCTACAGAGGCTACGGCGAGGCGGTCCGCGAAGTGCGCCAGGGCGACAATCCTCCTGTCCCCCTCCACATCCGCAACGCCCCCACCCGCCTCATGAAAACCCTCGGCTACGGCCACGGCTACCAGTACGCCCACGACTTCGAAGACCAGACCGCGGCCATGGAGTGCCTGCCCGAGTCGCTCGCTGCGCGTCGCTTTTACGAGCCAAAGGACGCGGGGTTCGAGAAGGAAATGCGGGAGCGCCTGGAGCGGATGCGGAAGGCTCGGAAGCCTTCCGCTGAATGACGCGCACCGATCAAACTCGTCATCCCCGATATCGCGGCGTCGTTACAGCGCCGGGAGCGCAGCTTTCGCGACGCTGATCCCGATGAGCTGTGGGTCGCCGGCGGCTGGGGCCGGGAAACCATTCGTGACGACTGCAATGGCTACGTCCTGATTGGAGAAATAGACGAGAAAACTCTGGAAGCCATCGATTGCGCCGGCGTGCGACACGGCCGGATGCCCCAGGATGTGACGGATGCCGCACGGCGCGCGTGCGCGTGGCCGCGGCGACAGGAAATTGTCCGAGAATGAGAAACAGGACGAGGATTGCTCGAGTCATTTGAATCGTCCCCCCATATCGCGGCCGCTGGAGATGCGCGCCCTCGGCCTTGACCTATCGTGCGCTAGACCGGAGCCGAACGTCGCCGGATTTGGAGTCGCCGATTTCAGCTGTAACCCAGCTGTTACTGGACCGCGTCCTGCGGCCACGAGGCGAACGGAAGACTCGTCAAAGCGCGAGGGACGGATGGCGACTGTACAGCCCGGAGTAGTCCGCGATTCTAAATCACCTTGATGACGACCTTGCCTTTTGCACGCCCCGTTTCGAGGTAAGCCAAAGCCTCTTTGGTGGCTTCGAACGGG
>DATLBM010000511.1:0-2865 GCA_035526885.1 Thermoanaerobaculia bacterium
GGACACCATCGCGGGACGCGTGAAGCAGATCCGCACGCAGATCGAGGACACCACCTCGGACTACGATCGCGAGAAGCTGCAGGAGCGTCTGGCCAAGCTCGTCGGCGGCGTCGCCGTCATCAAGGTCGGTGCTGCCACCGAAACCGAGATGAAGGAGAAGAAGGCCCGCGTCGAGGACGCCATGCACGCCACCAAGGCGGCCGTCGAAGAGGGCATCGTCCCGGGCGGCGGCGTGGCGCTGCTGCGCGCCGTGGAAGCGGTCGAAAAGGTGCAGGCCGAGGGCGACATGAAGGTCGGCGTGAACGTCATCAAGCGCGCGCTCGAAGAGCCGTTCCGCCAGATCGTCTTCAACGCCGGTCTGGAAGGCTCGGTGCTTCTGAACGACGTCCGCAAAGCGGGCGGCACGATGGGCTTCGACGCCCGCACCGAAAAGATGGTGGACATGATCGAGAACGGCATCATCGATCCGGCCAAGGTCACCAAGCAGGCGCTGCTCAACGCGTCGTCGATCGCCGGCCTGATGCTCACCACCGAGGCCCTTATCTCCGAGATCAAGGAAGACGACAAGAAGGAAGCCGGCGGCGGAATGCCGGGCGGCGGCATGGGCGGCATGTACTAAGACATCGCGCTCCGGCGTGATCGAAGGCGAGCCGGCAACGGCTCGCCTTTTTTGTTTACACTCGAACGCATGACGTCCATCTTTGCCAATCCCTTCGGCGACAGCGGCGCCGGCGTGAATGCGTACGTGAAGGCGCTGACCGATCTGACGGCGAACGAGGAGCCGCTCGACATCCTTTCGCGCATCGGTACGAAGGTGCGCGAAGCCATCGCGGGACTCAGCGACGCGCAACTGCGCAGGCCCGAGCGCGAGGGCAAGTGGTCGATGCGCGACGTCTGTCGTCATCTCGCCGACGCGGAGCTCGTGCTGGCCTTTCGCTATCGGATGATCCTCGCGCACGACCGGCCGCCCATCCCCGCGTACGACCAGGACCTGTGGGTGGAGAAGCTCGAGCGCGAAGACGATACGGAGACGATCGTCGGCGATCTCGAGGCGGTGCGCTCGATCAACCTGCGTCTGTTGCGCGTGCAGAAGGCGGAGGCGTGGGAGCGCGTGGGGATTCATTCCGAGCGCGGCGAGGAGTCGCTGGCGCTGCTCGCGCGCATGCACGCCGGACACGACATCGTGCACACGCGGCAGCTCCTGCGCATTCGGGAAGCCGTGATGGCATGATTCATGGTCCTGAAAGGACGCATGAGATCCCGCGTTCTCATCCCCATTCTCTTCATCCTGAGTCTCGCGCTGCCGGCCGCGGCCGGTGACGAACAGCGCGATCTGCTCGACAGCTGGCGCCAGCGCATGACCGAAACCGATTCCGCGCTCGCGGCCGGCGATAACGGCCGCGCGCTCAAACTCGCCGACGGCGTCGTTTCCGAGATGGTCGAGCGTCTCGGTCCCGGCCAGGGATCGACGCGACTCTTCAGCAGCGCCCTCACGCAGAAGGCGCGCGCGCACGCGGCCCTCGGCGAAAACGACGAGGCCGCATGGTACTCGCAGGTCGTCCTCGGGCTCGATCCGGAATGCGACACCACGCAACTGATCGCAACGAAGCCGCAAGGCGTGACCTCCGCGGTTTCGCCGGGCCAGCGCATCGCCGCGCCGAAGCTCGTCAAACGCCGCAAGCCGAAGTTCCCGCACGGCGCGCACTACTACGGCGTCGCCGGCGATCTCGTCGTCGAAGTGATCGTGAAATCCGACGGGAGCGTCCGCGAGCCGCGCATCGTCACGCCGTTGCCCGCGGCCACGCTCTCGTACGCCGCGCTGGAATCGGTGAAAGGCTGGCGCTTCGAGCCCGCGCGCGCGGACGGACAGCCGATCGACGTGGTCTACAACCTGACGGTGAAGTACAAAGAATAGTTGCTGGTTGCTGGTTACCGTGTTGCACGCCATGCCGCGCCTGAAACGCGGGCATCGCCGGCAACCAGCAACACGGCAACCGGCAACCGCGCGTCAGCGCGACGGCAACCGGCAACCGCGCGTCAGCGCGACAACACATCGTGCAGCGCGTTCACGCTCGCGCGCTGCGGCTTCTTCGGCAGCGCCACCTCCACCGACACGGGCTTGGACGTGTTGCCCACCAGCACCACCGATCCCAGCTTGGCCTGCGAGGTCTTGTCGAAGTGCACGTAGATCGGCACGACCGTCGCGAAGTTGTCCGGCACCTCGGACTGCGTGATCGTCCCCGTCAGCTTGTACTTGCCGTCGGCGCCGGGCGAGAAGTCGAGCTTCGAGGTGATCTTCGGGATGGCCGTGCCGTTCACCCACTGGTCGAAGAACCAGTTCAGCGAGCCGTCCTGCGCGATCTTGAGGTTCGGCGTGGCGTGCTTTTCCACGATGCGCTGGAAGTCGCGCGTCGATGCGGTCTTGCCGGCGTACGTCGTGGCGAAGTCCTTCATCATCTCTGCGAAGGCGGCGTCGCCGTTCTTCTGATCGGTCATGGCCATGCGCAGCATGTGCAGCACGTACGCGCCTTTCGAGTAGACGATGAACTGATACGCCGCGTCGTTGCGCCACGTGCTCAGGCGCTGTCCCTGCGAGATCGGACCGGCCTCGATGTTGTCGATGCCGGCCTGGAACGGCTTCTCCAGGATCTGCTTGCGCGCGCGCTCCCAGAACGCGTCGTACTTCGGCCAGCCGCCGGTCTGCTGCGCCACCAGCGCGGACGTGAACTCCGCGAAGCCTTCCGAGATCCATTCATCGTGATACGTGCGCGGCGCGACCTGGTGGCCCCACCACTGGTGCGCCACCTCGTGCGCGCCGACGTTGTCGACGAAGTCTTTCGCGCCGCTGAGGCCCAGCGTCATGCG
>DATLBM010000512.1:0-8383 GCA_035526885.1 Thermoanaerobaculia bacterium
CCCCGGACCCCGTTTGCGGGCATAGCCTCCGCGACGGGTCCGGGGGCGAGCCCCCGGACGCCGGAGGCCTCCCGTCGTCCCGCAGCCGAAAGCCGAAGAGTCACTCGACCCGCAAAGGAGAGCTCATCTCGGAAGTGCACGTGCGCAGCACGCCGGAGTTGTCGTTCGCGCGGAGGATCTGCAGCGTGTTCACCTCCGTCAGCGTGGCGGTGATCCATTTGCCGCGCAGATCCATCGGCACGACGATGCGGAACGGGCGGCGCGTCGCGCCGAGAACGTACTGTCCTTCGGCTTCCTCGCTGTCGCTGGCGTAGAACGTCACCTCGGGGAACGTGCCGCCATCGCTGGCATCGGCTTCGATCGTCGTCACGCCGTTCGCGAACGTTGCGCTGCGGATCACCGGCGCGCGCACGCGTCCGCCGGTCGCGGGTCCGTCCAGCCCCCAGTCGATGCCGAGGCCGCCGTTGGCCTGGAACGAGTTGCCGTGCAGCGCGACCAGGTCGGCGCCGCGGTCGATGGCCACGCCAAAGTGCGCGTTGAAGCCGATGTAGTTGTCGTTGACGTCCGTGCCGCTGCCTTGCGCGCTCACGTACACGCCGCTCGCCCCGTTCGGGAGCGGCGCGTCATGCGTGCGATTCAATCCGATGATGTTGTTCGCGATCAGCGCGCGGCCGCGATCGACGTACACCGCCGTGCGCGTGTTGCCGCTGATGACGTTGTTCAAAACGCGCACGCCGAATTGCGACGCGGACATCACGCCGCGCTCGTTCGGCTTCGCGCCCGTGCCGGTGGGGTCGGTGCCGATGTAGTTCTTCTCGACGGTCGTGAAGCGCTCGAGATCCGTGCACGCGTACGGGCCGTCGTGCACGAACACGGCGCTCTGCGTGAAGCCGTTCAGCGTCAGTCCGCGAATGGTGAAACCGCAGCGCGACGGCACGCGCAGTCCGTCGCCCGAAGTCGCGCTGCCGTCGATCTCGATCTCCGGTCCCTCGGCATTCGTATCGCCGATGTATCCCGTCTGAGTCGTTCCATCGATCTCGATGTTTTTCCCGCGCAGGAGATCGAGCTGCGATTCCAGCTTGATGGTCTGCCACTTCGCAGCGGTCGGAATGCGGAAGGCCACGAGGCACGGCATGCCGGTGCACTCCGTTCCCGCCGCGTCGAGCGCGCCGCGCAGCGCGGCCTCGGTCGCCTCGCGCACGAAGAACGTCTTGTAGTTCCTGAGCTCGATGTGCTGGAAGTTGTTCTCCGGCTTCTCGTCGGCGAGGTCGGATTGCAGTTCCACGTCGATCGACCACGCCGCTTCGCTTCGATCCGGTGCGATCGGTGCGACGATGAGATTGAGCTCATCCAGCGCCGTCGGATCGGCTGCCGCCGCAACGGTGCCGAGCGCGCACGTCGCGCGGTTCCCCGCCGCCGTGCAACCCGCGGGCAGCGGCCCGAACGATCCGTCGCTGAGCGTGAAGGTGACCGTCGTGTTCGGCGCGGGCGTGCGCGCCAGGTTGTAGTAGTAGACCCTGACCGGAAACGGCAGTCCCGGCTTCGGAGTCCCGAACGCATCGACGAAGAGCCGCAGATCGGGGCCGTCGGTCAGTCGCTCGGTGATGGCGACGGCCACGTTGTTCGTCTGAAATCCGGGCTCGTTGTCGGCGCCGACGCCGGCGCGCGACTCGAGGTAGTAGAGGCCGTAATCGAGCACGTTCTGCGTGCACGTCAGCGCGCGCTGTTCGCCCGGCGCCAGCGTGCCGAGGGCGATCGTGCGATCGCATTCCAGTCCGGGAATGATGCGCAGCGACGCGCGCGTGTTGAGCGCCGGAGCGTCCCCGGCATTGACCACCGTCGCCTTGAGCGTGAGCACATCGCCCAGGCGCACCGTGGCGGGCGCGGAGACGGAGATGCGGAGATCGGGAGACTGGGCGAGAGCTGCGAAGGAGAGGAGGAGAGAGAAAAGCACCGGGGGCACGCGGGTCATGACTCACATGATACGTTTACCGAGGGAGCTTTGAATGACGAAGAAAATCGCTGTCGTGCCGGGCGACGGCATCGGTCCCGAGGTCATCGACGCCGGGATGCGCGTGCTCGAGCACGTCGACGCGTCGCGCAATCTCGGGCTGCAGTTCACGCGCTTCGGCTGGAACGCCGACGAATACCTGCGCACGGGCATCTCCATGCCTCCCGGCGCGATGGACGACATCCGCGTCAACTACGACGCCGTCTACCTCGGCGCGTTCGGCGATCCACGGGTGCCGGACATGAAGCACGCCGCGGACATCCTCCTGGGCATGCGCTTCCAGCTCGACCTCTACGTCAACTACCGCCCGGTGAAACTCCTCGACGAGCGCCTCTCGCCGCTGAAAAGTAAAGGTGTTGACGAGATCGACTTCGTGATCTTCCGCGAGAACACCGAAGGCGCGTACGTGGGCATGGGCGGCAACTTCAAGAAGGGGACGCCGGACGAGATCGCGGTGCAGGAAGACGTGTCGTCGCGGCGCGGCGTGGAGCGGATCATCAAGTACGCGTTCGAGTTCGCGCAGAAGACCGGACGCAAGTCGGTGTGCATGGCGGACAAGAACAACGTCATGCGCTTCGGCGGCGATCTGTGGCTGCGCACGTTCGAGGACGTGGCCACGGAGTATCCGGACATCGAGCACTTCCACATGTTCGTCGACGCGCTGACGATGCAGATGGTGCGCGCGCCGGAGATGTTCGAGGTGATCGTGACCAACAACATGTTCGGCGACATCGTCACGGACCTCGGCGCCGCGCTGCAGGGCGGCCTCGGCGTCGCAGCATCGGGCAACATTCACCCCGGACGCGTGTCGCTCTTCGAGCCCATTCACGGCAGCGCGCCGAAGTACGCGGGCAAGGACACGGCCAATCCCATCGGCGCGATCCTCACCGCCGCGATGATGCTCGAATACCTCGGGCTCAAAGACGCCGCGACCGACATCGAGCGCGCGGTCACCGAAACCATCCACGCCGGCGAAACGACGCAGGACCTCGGCGGCAAACTGGGCACGAAAGCGGCCGTCGAAGCGGTGCTGCAGCGCTTATAGGTCCTTTACGTCCTTCAGGCCCTATCAGTCCTACCGCAACCTGATCAACTTCACCAGCGCGTCTTCGCCGCCGCTGGCGAGCCAGCGCCCATCGGGGCTGAACGCGACCGTCACCGCATCGTCTTTGTGCTCGGCGTACTGCGCGAGTCGCGCGCCGTCACGCACGCGGAACAGCGTCACCGTCGTGCCGTTGTCGCCGTAGATGCCCACTTCCTTGAGCAGCGTGCCGAAGCCGCCCGCCTCGCGGCCCGCGGCGGCGACAGTTTGCGAGTCGGGACTGAACGCGACGCTGTAGACGTGGCGCAGATCCTTCGTCAGCGTTCGCATCAGACGTCCGTCGCGCAGACGCCAGATGCGCACCGCGGAATCATCACCGCCCGTGGCCAGCCACTCGCCATCGGGACTGATGGCCAGTCCGACGATGGCTTGTGTGTGCCCCTGAAGCGTCCGGATGAGCGCACCCGTCTCCGCGTTCCAAAGCTTCGCCGTCTGATCGAACGAGCCGCTGGCGATCGTCTTTCCGTCCGGCGCGATATCGACGTCCCACACGTTCAGCGTGTGCCCGCGCAGCACGCGCGCGAGCTTGCCGTCGCGCCAGAGTTTGACAGTTTTGTCCTCGCCGCCGCTGGCGATGAGATGGCCGTCGCGGCTGATGTCCACCGTCCACACCGTGCCCGTGTGTCCGTGCAGCGTGTGGAGCAGCACGCCGTCGCGCACGCGCCAGACGCGAACGTTCGCGTCGTAGCTGCCGGTGACCAGCGTCTGCCCGTCACGGCTGAATGCGAGCGATGTCACGCCCGTCGGATGCACGAGGTTGCGCGTGAGCTTGCGATCGGCGACGCGCCACAACTTGACCGTGCCGTCGACGGAGCCGGTGGCGAGAATCGTTCCGTCAGGCGAGAAGGCAACTTCGCGAAGGGGAGCGGTGTGGCCGGAGAGCGTGAAGACCAGGAGCGCGGCGAGCAGGGACATTGGTGCTAAGTTCGTGAGAATCGTGATTTTGTTTCTGAACGGCGCGTTCGGTATCGGCAAGACCACCGTGTCCCGCGCGCTTGCGAAGCGTCTGCCGCGCGCGGTCGTGTTCGATCCCGAGCCGCTCGGCATCCTGCTGCAGCGCATCCGCCGCGTCGATGACTTTCAGGATCTCCGCGCCTGGCGCCGCCTCACGATCGTCGGCATCCGTCTCGCGCACATCTTCGCGAAGCATGTGATCGTGCCGATGGCGTTCTCGAATCCCGCGTATCTGCGCGAGATCCGCGATGGCGTGGGGGAATCGAAGCACGTCTGTCTCGTCGCGAGCGAAGAGGTCGTGCTGGCGCGATTGCGCGCACGCGGCGTGGACGCAGGTGAGTGGGTGATGCGCCGCGCGCTGGAGTGTTGCGCCGCGCATCGCGAGCTCGCGCCCGCGGAGACGATCCCCGCCGGCGGCGCGCCGGCGGAGATCGTCGAGGAGTTGCTGCTCAGACTTCGCGCAGCACCGTGATCTCCGGCGCCCCGTCGACGAGCGGCGTGATCGCGGCGAAGAGCTGCTGCACGTGCGAGGTGGCCATGTGGCTGTCGAACGCGCCGCGCGTGCGGTAGCGCTCGACGGTCATGAACACGCCGTCGTCGCCCCGCAGCACCGAATACGAAACGCAGCCATCCTCGGAACGCGAATGCTCGGCGTTCACGCGCAGCGCACGCTCGGCTTCCGCTTCCGTTCCGGGCTTGAACTTCGCGCGCGCGACGACGGTCACCTCGCTCATACGGGTCCTCGCTTACCAGTTGACGGAGACGAATCCGAGGGCGCGGCGCGACATCAGGTCGCCGCCGAAAGCCTCGTAGTGCTCGTCGTCGAGCGCGTTGCTGATGTCCACTCCGATTCCGAACATGTTGTTGATGCGGTAGTTCGCGGCCAGGTTCACGACGTCGAACTGCGGCACGCTGCCGACGAAGATGCCGGCCGCCCAGTCGTACTCCTCGACCCAGCGATAGGAGGCCTTGGCGTCCAGCTTCGCGCCGCGCCAGGCCAGGCCGAGGTTGAACTTGTTCTCCGGCGCGTTGGGGAGGAGCCGGTCCCCGAGGGCCTGCGTTCCTTCCTTCACGTCGAAGTCGAAGTTCGAGTAGTTGAAGTCCACGATCCAGTTGTTGGTGACGTAGTAGTTGAAGGCGATCTCGCCGCCTTGCGTGTCGACTTCACCGGCGTTCGTGTACGACAGGACGAGCGCGGGCGCGCCGTTGACCGTGGTCAGGCCGGCGTAGTTGCTCGCGAGCGCGGCCTTCAGGAAGCCGTTCAGGCCCGCCTGCACCGCGCCCGGAAGATTGGTCGGAATCTGATAGGCGGGGAAGGCGGTGTTCACGCCGGGCAGCAGGTCCGTGACGAAGTTGCTGAGATGGCTCTTGTACAGATCGACGGTGACGAAGAGCTTTCCGCCGTAGATGCCGGCGTAGCCGACTTCGTGGCTGCGGATCTTCTCGACGTCGAGCGCGTCGTTGCCGCGCGCGAGGATGGGCATCGCGCCGAAGCCGAGCTGCGTGAGGAGCGGCGCCAGCGCGGCGGCGGCGGGATTCGCGGCCGCGGCGCCGGCCAGGTTCACCGGCGCGCCCGCGGGCGCGGCCAGGAAGAGCTCGGAGTAGTTCGGACGCTGGAACGCCTCGTTGTAGCCGTAGCGCAGCGTGTGATTGGTCGTCGGCGTGAAGACGATCGCGCCCTTGGGCGAGAACTGCGGCTCGTGCAGCGTCGAGTCGTCCCAGCGCGCGGCGCCCACGAGCTTGAAGCGCTTGCCGAGGTCGAACTCGGCCTGGCCGAAGGCGGACTGCTGGCGCTCGTCTTTCGCTTCGAGCATCAGCGTCTGCGCGCCCTGCGGGTTGGCGGTGTCGACTTCCTGCGAGTTGTACGCGACGCCGCCGATGACGCGCGCGCGGCCCTTCAGGAAGTCCCAGTTGGTCTGCAGCTCGCCGTGCAGGTTGCTCGAGTCTTCGTACAGCCGCGCGTTCGAGGCCAGCGCGACCTGGTTCTCGGCCTTGCGCGCGTCCCAGTACGCGCCCACGTTCCAGTGCAGCATGTTGTAGTTGACGCGTGCCCACGGGCGCTCGACGTCGGTGACCTGGACGCGTCCGATGCCGGTCTGGAACACCGGACCTTCGATCGTCGAATATCCGCCCTCGGTCGTCAGCACGTTGCTGTTGGCGAAGTGCTTGTCGAAGCGCAGGCCGCCGAAGCGGATGTTCACTTCGTCGAGCGCGAGCGGCACGGCCTCGCGGCGCAGGCAGTTGATCTGGCCCGTGGTCAGGCAGGGCGTCGTGTACTCGACGGTGAAGTTGCGCGAGCGCGAGAAGTCGTCGGACTGCTGATAGCCGCCGACGACGCGATAAAACCACTCACCACCCAACGAGCCGGCGTGGCGGATATCGCCGCGCTTCGTGTTGAGATCGCCCGCGGACAGGAGCAGGCGGCCGCCCGGGCTGGCCTTCGGCGACTTGGTGGTCATGTTCAGCACGCCGCTGAAGGCGTTGGCGCCGTAGAGCGCGGAACCGGGTCCGCGAATCAGCTCGACGCTGGCCATCTCATCGAGAGGGAAGGAGAGGGCCGCCCATTCCTGCGCGCCGAGGAAGGCGATGGCGGGATCGCGGCCGTCGACGAGGGTGAGGATGCGGCGGTTGAGCGAGCTGTTGAAGCCGCGCGCGTTGAAGTTCGTGTCGTAGAGGCCGGAGTTCGTGTAGTCGACGCCGGGCGCGGACTCGACGATGCGCGGCGCCTGTCCGGACGGCGCAACGGCCGCGATGTCTTCCTGCGCGATGACGGTCACCGCCGCCGGCGCCTCGACGACGCGCTCCACGCGACGCGATGCGGAGTAGACGGTGATGGTCTCGGCGACGCTCAGCTTCCAGTCGACTTTCTTGTCGACGCGCGCCGTGGCGCCGCTGGCGACGCTGACGCCGTTCTCGGTGGTGACGTTCTCGCCGGCCACGAACTGCAGCGTGTACGTTCCGGGCGGGACGTCGAAACGAAAGTCTCCGTTGGAGTCGGAGAGGGTGGCGTCACCGGTCTCGATGACCTGGACGATCACGCCGCCGATGCCGCCGCCATCCTGGCGCATGATGCGGCCGGCGATGTGACCCTGTGCGGCGTAAGCGGAAAGGGCGAAGAAACAGAGAAGCAGGCCGGCGGACAAAGTACGGACGATGCGGCGGAGCGCCATTCGACAATCCTCCTCGAAGTAAACGACTGGCCGGTTTTGGGAACGGAGTGAAGGTAACGCGGTGCGGGCGGGCCGTCAAGTAAAGCGACTCGCGGACGCGCTTTGCGCGCCGCGGTCGCTCGCCGCGATGCAGCGGACGCGCTCCGCGCGCCGCTGATCGCGGCGGCCGGGCGCTCAGCTGCGCGGCGCGGAGCGCCGCGGCAGCTGCAGCGCGGGAGCGATGCGGCAGCTACAGCGTGGAGCGCCGCGGCAGCTGTAATGCGGGAGCGCAGCGCGGAGCGCCATCGCGGACAACTCTCGGCGTAATTGCAGTCGCCGCCCGTCGTGGGGTGATACATCAGCACGCGATCCGCGGCGTCAGCACTGTGCGTGGCGACCGCTGCCATGGCGAACAGCGCGCACAACGCGGCCCTCGTCAAACTCATGAGCGCGCATACGTTTCCTCTCTCTCGTAAATTCTTATTTGAAGTTGAGGCGCACACGGCTCGTGCGCAACTGAACGCGGCTTACGGCATTCCTCCCATTTCTCTCGGTGCCGCGCCAACGGTCAACTCGACGATCCGAGCGGACTATTCGATGACACTCCGGGGAGGTGTAGAGTGAAAGCCATGACACGACGCGCATTGGGGCGTATGTGGTTCTGCGTCGTCGTAGCACTGGTTGCGCCGGCTGTTCTTGCACGCGAACCGTTCCTGAAGGAACCTCACGCCGCCAAGCGCTACATGATCGCTCCGATGCCCGGGACGGCGGCCGGCATTGCCGATCTCGCGGCCGCCCATGGAGCCATCTTGGTCCCGGACGAGGATGGCCCGGGCGAGTACTGCCTGGAAATGACGGACGCAGCAGCGGAGGCAATCCGGCAGGACGCGCGCGTGGCGTCGGTCCGGCTGGTCGAGCGCACGACGGGTCCGCCGGAGCACGTGGAGGCTTCCAGCCCGTGGCCCTCGGGCGATTACGCTTACGACGGCAGCGGCAGCATCCGTTCGATCGGCCCCGACCAATACACCTACGACAACGTCGGCCGGCTGGTGAAGGGCACCGTCGCCCAGGGACAGTCGGCGCAGAGCTACACCTACGACGGCTTCGGCAACATCGAGAAAATCGAAACGACCAGCGCTCCGGCCAGAACGTTCCGGGTGAACCACA
>DATLBM010000513.1:0-4697 GCA_035526885.1 Thermoanaerobaculia bacterium
CGCGCCGGCACTTCGGTGGCCATCGGGATCACCGTCTCGACCGGCAGCCCGGCCAGCTCGATCATGTTCTTCACCGCCGCGTCCATGGTCAGCACGCTCCCCGCCAACGTGCCGTCGGCCAATCGCGCCGCCCCTTCACTCACGGTCACGTCGTACTCGTACAACTTGTACGTGCCCTCGGACAGCCCGCACGCGCGCATGGCGTCGGTGATCAGCGCGATGCGGTGCGGCATGCCGTGCACGGCCACGCGCATCGCGGCGGGATGGACGTGAATGCCGTCCGCGATCAGTTCCGCCGTCGAGTCGACGGACGTGAGCGCCGCGCCGACCACGCCCGGATCACGGTGATGCAATCCGGTCATGGCGTTGTAGAGATGCGTGAAGTGCATGGCCCCCCACGCCAGCGCGGCCACGGCGGTGGCGTGATCGGCGGTGGTGTGTCCGATGGAGAAGAGCACGCGGTCGCGGAAGTGCTCGATCATTCCCTGCGCGCCTTCGATCTCCGGCGCCACGGTGATGATCCACCGCAACCGCGGCGCCTCGGCGATCAGCGCCGCCACTTCATGAATGTCCGCGGGACGCATGGAGGTGCGGTCCTGCGCGCCGGCGCGCTCGATGTTGATGAACGGTCCCTCCAGGTGCACGCCCACGATCTCCGCCCCCTCGGGACGCTCTGCCGAAACTCGCGCAATGCACTCGACCGCGGCCTGCAGATCGCTGCGCGACGAGGAGAGCGTCGTGGCCGCGAGCGCGGTGGTGCCGTGCGTGGCGTGAAAGGCCAGGATGCGCGCGGTCGAGTCTTCATGCGCGTCCATGAAATCCGCGCCGTCGCCGCCGTGCACGTGCACGTCGATGAAGCCGGGCACGATGATGCCCTCGACGCGCTGCGCATCGCGCGGGACGTGCGCGGACTGCGCGACGTCGACGATGATCTGATCCTCGAGAGTGATGAGGATGTCGTCGCGGAAAGCGCCGTCGACGAATGCCCGTCCGTGAAGGTGTTTCATCGAACCGCCAACCGCCAACCGCCAACCGCCAACCCGTTCACAGGCATATCTTCCCCAGCACCGTCGGCCTTCCCCCGGTCGCTCCCCCCACGTTCGTTACCAAGCCCACCACCGAGTCATTGGCGATCATGGCCATGGCCATCGCCTCCTTCGCCTCGCTGGCTTTGTAGACGAGGATTTTCTGTTTGGGCATGCGCTGGCCGAGCATCTTCAGCAGCGTGGGATTCTTCGCGCCGCCGCCGGCGATCATCACCTCGGAGATCGGGCCGCGCGGCATGACGAACTGGCGATACGAGCGGGCGATGCTCTCGGCCGTCAGCGCGGTGGCGGTGGCGATCAGATCGTTGATGGGCACCTGCGGCGCCTCCGCGAGAATGCGCCGCGCGAACTGCGCGCCGAACAACTCGCGCCCCGTGGTCTTCGGCGGCAGCTTCGAAAAGTACTGATCGCTCATCCAGTACTCGAGCAGCTCGTCGTGCACCGTGCCCGCCGCGGCCAGCGCGCCGTCGACGTCGTACGTCTGCCGCCCGTTCGTCGCCACCCACGCCAGCTCGTCGATGATCATGTTGCCCGGGCCGGTGTCGAACGCGAACACGTCTTCCCACGCCGCTTTCGGCGGGATGTACGTGACGTTGCCGATGCCGCCGATGTTCTGAATGGCGCGGCCGCGCGTCTTGTGCCGCAGCAGAACCCAATCAAAGTAGGGGACCAGCGGCGCGCCCTGTCCGCCGGCCGCGACGTCGCGCACGCGCAGATCGCCGACGGTGATGATGCCCGTGCGCTCGGCGATCACCGCGGATTGCCCGATGGCGAACGTGGAGCGCGTCTCGATCGGACCGTTGATCCAGTCGACGTCGGGATTGAGCGTGCTCACTTCCGGGTCGTGCCAGATGGTCTGGCCTGCGGAGGCGACGAGGTCCACGGTCTCGGCCTTGATCTTCGTTTCTTCGAGCAGGCGCAGCACCGCGGCGGCGAAGACTTCGCCGAGGATGAAGTCGTAGCGGCAGATGTCGTCGATGCGGGCGCGCTTCGGATCGAACAGCTCGCGCACGACGTTGCGGATCTTCGGCGGGTACGGGTACTCGCGAAAGTGCTCGAGCCGCACGACGGCGTTCAGTCCGTGCTTCTGGATGCGCACCATGGCCACGTCGATGGCGTCGAGCGAGGTGCCGGACATGAGGCCGATGATGCGCCGCGAGTACTTGGTGGCGACGTGCATGAGGCGTTCGAGACGGCTCATGCGGCGAGCTCCCGCCGTGTCATCCTGAGTCCCGAGGAGGGCGAAGGACCTTCCCCCGTGGCACGCTGGAAGGTCCTTGGTCGTCTCCGCGACTCAGGATGACACGCAGCGCGGCTCAACCGAGCACCTCGCGCAGTGACTTCTCCGCCAGCAACGCCCGCGCTTCCTCGGCGCTGATCTTCCGGCGAGCCATCACGGTCGCCAGCTTCACGTTTCCGTCCGCGTCACGAATCGCACTCAACGCCGTCATGCGCGGGACGCCCGCGGCCAGCTCCACCATGCGCACGGCGCGGTTGCGCAGCTTCTCGTTCGTGGCGGGCATGTCGATCATCAGGTTCGAGTAGACGCGGCCGAGGCGGATCATCACGCCGGTGGAGAGCTGGTTGAGAACGAGCTTCTGCGCGGTGCCGCTCTTCATGCGCGTCGAGCCCATGACCACTTCCGGGCCGCTCTCGATGACGATGGGGATGTCGGCGTGCTGCGCGAGCGGCGAGCTGACGACGTTGGTCACGCCGACCGTGAGCGCGCCGAGCATGTTCGCGCGGCGCACGGCGGCGACGGTGTACGGCGTCGTGCCCGAGGCGGCGATGCCGACCACCGCGTCATCGGCTTTCACTTCGAGATTCACGGCGGCGATGGCGGCGTCCTGGTCATCCTCCGCGCCTTCGACGGCTTCGAAGTAGGCGCGCTCGCCGCCGGCGATGAGCACGCGCACGAGATCGCGCTCGATGCCGTACGTCGGCGGGAGCTCGGAGGCGTCGAGCATGGCGATGCGTCCGCTCGTGCCGGCGCCGACGTAAAAGAGGCGCCCGCCATGGCGCAGACGCTCGGCGATCTCGTCGATGGCGTGGGCAATGCGGTCGGCCTGCGCGGCGACCGCGCCCGCCACGAGCGCGTCCTGCTCCTGAATGATCCGTACGACCTCGATCGTCGGCCGGAGGTCGATGTCGAGGCTCGCGTCGAGCCGTTCCTGACTCATGCGGTTGCCGCGGACGATATCATCCGCGAATGCTCGATCTCGACGGCTTGCAAGTCGCCTACCTCGGCGTCGCCCTGGCGCACTACCTCGACGTCGAGACGGGCGACATCATCGATCTTCCTCTCGATGCCGAACCTCCCGGCGACGCGGACCGCTTCCGCCGCATCCCCACGCGCACCGAGGACAGCGAGATCGAAGACCGCCGCCTGTTCGTGGAGAAGATGGACCGCAGCCCGATGCGCGACGTGCTGGCCAGGACGCTCGAAGATCATCAGGCCTTCCGGCGCGTGCTGCTGGAGGATCGGCGCACGGAGCGGGCGTTTTTCAATTTCAAGAATGATCGGGCCACGAGCGCCATCGAAGAGTGGCTGCTGGAAGAAGGATTGACGTAGGGCGGGCTTCAGCCCGCCCATCGACGGGCTGAATGAAGCCCGTCGTACGTTAGGCGCTGCGCGAGACGACCAGCAGCGTCACATCATCATCGAGGTTTTCCGCATCGCCCACGTGCGCCAGCACGGTTTCGTTGACGCTGGCCGCGATGGCGTTCGCGTCGCTGCCGTGCAGCTTCACCAGCGCGTCGCCGATGATGTTTGCACCGAGGTCCATGCCCTCGTCGTCGCGCGCTTCCGTCACGCCGTCGGTGAAGAGGATGAGCGAGTCGCCGGGCTCGAGCTGCATGTAGCGCGTCGTGAACTCCGCGCGCGACACGACGCCGAGGAGCAGATCGCTGTCGGTGAGCTCGACGGCGCCCGTCTTCGAGAGCAGGAGCGGCGGTGTGTGGCCCGCGTTCACGTATTCGATGGCGCCGGTGTTCGTGTCCAGGCGGCCGAGGAAGAGCGTGACGAACTTCGACTGCGGGAGATTTTCCTTGAGCGCGACGTTGAGCTGGGTCACGAGCACCGACGGATCGGGATCGCTCTTCGAGAAGATGCGGAACGCGACCTGAAGGCCGGCCATCATCAGTCCCGCGGTGACGCCCTTGCCGCTGACGTCGCCAATGACGAAGTACACCTTCCCGTTCGGGCGCACGGCGAAGTCGTAGTAGTCGCCGCTGACGGTGCGGCACGGCTGATTCTTTCCGACGAAGGTGAAGCCCGCGATCCCCGAGGGCGCGGGCGGGAGCAACCGCCGCTGGATGCTGGACGCGGTCTTGAGCTCCTCGTCCATGATGCGCTTCTGGATCGCTTCCTCGCGCAGACGCGTGGTCTCGAGCTTGATGGCCGCGAATCGTCCGATCTGCGCCACCAGCCTCACGTCCTCCTCGGAAATCGCCCGCTGCGTGAACAGGTAATCGACGTACAGCACGCCGACGACCGCTTCGCCGATGAGGAGCGGCGCGCAGAGGATCGAGTGGATGCCCTGCATGATGATCGACTGCGCGCGGCGCAGCTTTTCATCGACGCTCACGTCGACGAAGGCCAGGGCCTTCTTCTCCTGCACGACCTGCGAGAGGAGCGTGTGGCTGATGGTC
>DATLBM010000514.1:0-12405 GCA_035526885.1 Thermoanaerobaculia bacterium
CATTCTGGCGGAGAAGGCGTTCGCCTCGCTGAAGGCGCCGGTGGTGCGGCTCACCGGACCCGACGCGCCGGCGCCGGCGAGCTTTCCGCTGGAGGCGGCGTTCGCGCCGAGCGTGGAGATGATCGTGAAGGCGGTGACATCCTGAGCGGAGCGCAGCGGAGTCGAAGGACCTTCTGCGCTGCGTGGCGCGGCGGAAGGTCCCTCGACCGTCCTCCGCTTCGCTCCGGCGGCTCGGGATGACACCTGCGGAGCGCGCCGCGTGTCATCCTGAACGGAGCGCAGCGGAGTCGAAGGACCTTCCCCGCTCCGTCGCACGGCGGAAGGTCCTTCCCCGTCTGCGCGGCTTCAGGATGACGTCAGCGTGCGATAGCGCAAACCGCGCGCGCGTGATGTGATCCGGCCTCACAAGGAGGAACCTCATGGATTCAGTCGTTCACTTCGAGATGCCCTACCGCGACCGCGAGCGCGTGGCGCGCTTCTACGAGTCGGCGTTCTCCTGGCAGATGCAGAAGCTGGGTTCGGACATGAACAACTATGTCGTGGCCACGACGACGGAGACCGGCGCGGACGGGCGTCCCACGACCCCCGGCGCGATCAACGGCGGCTTCTTCGAATTCAAGCCGGACTGGCCGGGCATGCTCCCGGGCGTGGTCATCGCGGTTGACGACATCCGCGACGCCATGCGCCGGGTCACCGAAGCCGGCGGCAAGGTCCTCGGCGATCCGATGGACATCCCCGGCGTCGGCCAGTACGTGTCGTTCAACGACACCGAAGGGAATCGCGTGAGCCTGCTGCAGCCGATGCCGCGCTGACGAATCAGGGTCGCCGCAGAGGATCGCGGCGGCGGCCCGCGTCGTCGTCGTCGTCCCAGTTGAGGTCGAGGTCCTTCTCGGGCTCGGGGAGGTCGTCGTCGTCTTCGATGGCGACGTCGCGTTCTTCCTGTTCTGTTCGTCGGGACATGCGCAGCCGAGGTTGCAAGAGCGATGTCAACCGGCATCCGATTTGATTGGCAGTGGCGCGGGAGGTTTACATCCGATGCAAAAAACTCGATTTCTGATTCCGATCGCCGTTTTCTCGCTGTTCCTCGGTGCGTGCGCCTCGATGACCACCGCCGACACCACGCCCAACTCCGATCCGCACATCGCAGGCATCGTCGTGAATGCCAATCAGGGCGAGATCGATCAAGGCAATGCCGCGGCGGCGAAGGCCTCGAGCGCCGACGTGCGCGCGTTCGCGCAGATGATGGTCAGCGATCACACCACCGCGCTGGCCGCGGCGCGCGACACGGCGGCGCGCGCGAACATCATGCCGATGGACAATGACACCACCGCTGCGCTGCAGCGCACGTCGCGCGAGACCATCACCAATGTGGGCACGTACACCGGCCGCGACTTCGATCGCGTGTACATGCAGTCGCAGGTGGATCTGCACCAGTGGCTTCTGACCGCGCTCGATCAGCAGCTCATTCCGCTGGCGACGAACCGCGATTTGAAGTCGCTGCTGGAGACGCAGCGGGCGAGCGTGGCCGCGCATCTGGATCGTGCGCGCGCGATCCGGGCGGGGTTGTAGGCGTTTCCGCGGACGCAAATTACTAGCACGTGATTTGCAGATAGTGAAAACACGTCGGCGTTGCCATCCACCACCGGGCCGCCAAGCTACAACGCCGGCGCTTTCCCCTTGTTGTCGGGGCGACTAACGGAACGGCGAAGCCGTTAGTCGCCCCTGTTGCTTTTGTGGGGGAACGATCAGCGCTTGCGGATCTTCCGGCGCACGGCTTCGAGCTCCTCGCGCAGGAACTCGACCTGGGCCAGCACTTCATCGACCTGCTGCAGGACGTCGATCGTGCTCGGCCGGGGGCGCTGCGTGCGCCGTTCCGCGGCGAGGTCGCGCCACAGCTCGGCGCGTTTGCGCGTCTCCAGAGAGGCGATGCGGCGCGCCAGCGGATCGCCGTCCGTATCGCCGCTGATGCCGAGCAGGAGCTGTGCGGGCGCGACTTCCAGCACTTTGGCCAGCGCTACGAGAAGGTTGAGCTCGAGCGACTGCTTGTCGTTTTCAATCCGCGAGAGGGTTGCCACGCTGACGTTCGTCTCACCCGCAACGTCTGCCAGCGACCGCCCTTGCGCGTGACGCAACTGCCGAAGCCGTTCTCCGATCATGGCTAATGGTGGCCTCGAATGGGTCTGGCGTCAAACGGACGCCGCTTTGCGTATAGTTCGCCGATGCCGATCATCCAAAATTTTCTTTCCGAGCTCGACGCCGAGGCAAAAACGACCGCGCGCGTCCTGGAGCGCGTCCCGGCTGAACATCTCTCCTGGACCCCGCACCCGAAGTCTTCCTCTCTCGGACGCCTGGCGTGGCACATCGCGTCGATCCCCGCGACCGCGCAGCGGCTGCTGCGCGCAGGCACGTTCGATCTGTCCGCGGCGCGCCCCGCGCAGGAGCTGCCCACCGACACCGCGGCCATCGTCGCGGAGTTCCACCGCAACTTCGCCGACACGCGCGCCTATCTCGAAACGCTCACCGACGACTTTCTGCGCGAGTCGTTCAACATCGTCCGGGACGGCCAGACGCGGATGACCATCCCCAGGATCGGTGTCGTGCGCACGATCCTCATGAATCACACGTACCACCATCGCGGACAGCTTTCGGTGTATCTGCGTCTGCTCGACGTCCCGCTGCCGACGATTTACGGATCGACCGCCGACGAGGCCATGTAATGCGAATCATCGCCGGCGACGTCGGAGGCACGAAGACGCTGCTGCGCTGCGATGAAGGGGATCGCACGATCGCGCAGCAGCGCTTCGAGAGCGGCGCGTATGCCTCCTTCGACGAGCTGCTGCGCGAGTTCCTCGGGAAAATCGGCGGCACGGCGGATGCGGCATGCTTCGCCGTGGCCGGCCCCGTCGTCGGCGGCCGCGCGCAGGTCACGAACCTCGGCTGGATGATGGAGCCGGAGGCGTACCCGATCCCGAAGGTGGCCATCATCAACGACTTCACCGCCGTCGCCCTCGGCGTTCCGCACGTGACGAACTGCGTCTCGCTGCAGCGCGGCGCGCGCGACGCCAATGCACCGATCGGAATCCTCGGCGCGGGCACGGGACTCGGCGAAGCGATCCTGCTGATGCATGACGGAGTGCCGCGCGTCATCGCCAGCGAAGGCGGGCATCAGGACTTCGCGCCGCAGGACGAGGAGCAGACGCGCCTCTTCCTCTGGCTCCGCGAGAAATACGGACACGTTTCCTGGGAGCGCCTCGTCTCCGGCATGGGCCTCGTCAACATCTTTACTTTCCTCACGGGCCAGGAGCTCGAGGCCGCGGAGATCGCAAAGCGCGCGGACGCGGGCGATGAACACGCGCGCCACGCCGCGGAGATGTTCGTCGACATGTACGGTGCCGAGGCGGGAAACATGGCGCTGCGCGTGCTGGCGCTGGGCGGTGTCTATCTCGCCGGCGGGATCGCCGCGAAGAACATCGACTGGTTCACGGACGGGCGCTTCATCGAGGCGTTCTGCCGCAAGGGACGCTTCCGGGCATTCTGCGAAACCGTGCCCGTGGACGTCATTGCCGACCAGGAGGTCGGCCTGAAAGGCGCGCTCGCATTCGCTCGGCGCCTTTCCTAGCGATGAGCGATGAACGATGAGCGATGAACGGAGGACGGGGGCTCATCGCTCATCGCTCATCGCTCATCACTCATCTCTCGGAATCACGCTGACCGCGCCTCCGTTGAGTGCCCGCGAGGAGTCACACACGCAATGGGTTTATCTGTCGGTATCGTCGGTCTGCCGAACGTCGGCAAGTCGACGATCTTCAATGCGCTCACGGCTGCCGGTGCGCAGAGCGCGAACTATCCTTTCTGCACGATCGAGCCGAACGTCGGCATCGTGCCGGTGGTCGACAAGCGTCTGACCACGATCGCCGGTCTGGCCTCCAGCAAACAGATCGTCTTCACCGACCTCAAGGTCGTCGACATCGCCGGCCTCGTCCGCGGCGCCAGCAAGGGCGAAGGCCTCGGCAATCAGTTCCTGGCGAACATCCGCGAGACCGACGCCATCCTCCACGTCGTGCGCTGCTTCGAGGATCCGAACGTCGTGCACGTCGAGGGCAGCGTCGATCCCGAGCGCGACATCGAAGTGATCGAGACCGAGCTTTTGCTCGCCGATCTCGACGCGCTGAGCAAACGCAACGACCGCGTGGGACGCCTGGCGCGCGTCGGACAGAAAGAGTATCTGGCGCAGGCCGAGGCGCTGACGAAGGCGATTGCGGCGGTGGAGAAGGGGACGGCGCTGCGTGCGGCATCGCTCAACGCCGAAGAGCAGTCTTTGCTCGCCGATCTGAACCTCATCACGCTCAAGCCCGTGCTCTACGTCGCCAACGTGGCCGAGGGAGACCTTGGCAACGAGACGCCGCTCCTCGACAAAGTCCGCAGAGTGGCGAAGGAGAAGGGCGGCGAGCTGGTCGTGATCTGCGGCGAGCTCGAAGCGCAGATCTCGCAACTGCCGCCCGGCGAGCGCGGCGAATTCCTGCACGACATGGGACTGGAGGAGCCCGGCCTGGACGTGCTCGTGCGCGCGGCATACAAACTGCTGGATCTGGAGACGTTCTTCACCGCCGGGCCGAAAGAGGCGCGCGCATGGACCATCCATCGCGGCTCGAAGGCACCGCAGGCGGCGGGCAAGATCCACAGCGATTTCGAGCGAGGCTTCATCCGCGCCGAGACCATCGGCTACGACGACTACATCGCCAGCAAAGGCGAGCAGGGCGCGAAGGCGGCGGGGAAGATGCGCAGCGAAGGGAAGGAGTACGAGGTTCAGGACGGCGACGTGATCCTGTTCCGATTCAACGTTTGACGCACTTCACGCTCCGCTCCGGCGAGGGGCTGGACATCCGCGGAGAATTCGACGTTTCCGATCAGCCGCGCGCGTTGGTGGTCATCGTCCACGGCTTCAAAGGCTTCAAGGACTGGGGCTTTTTTCCGTGGACGGCACAACGGCTGATGCAGCACCGCCTGGCCGTGTGCCGCTTCAACATGTCGCGCAGCGGCATCGGCGACGATCCGGAAACCTTCGACCGTCTCGATCTCTTCGAGTACGACACGTACTCCACGCAACTGCGCGATCTCGCGGTGGTGGTGCGCCACGCGCAGCGCGAATTTCCCAACCTTCCCACCTTTCTGCTCGGCCATTCCCGCGGCGGCGGCATCGCCATCCTCGGCGCGCAGGACGTGCCGAACCTGCGCGGTGTGATCGCGTGGTCCCCGATTTCCCGCGTCGATCGCTGGGATGACGAGACCAGGCGCACCTGGCGCGCGCGCGGCGTGATGGAAGTCGAGAACGCGCGCACGAAACAGATCATGCGCATGTCGCCGGTCATGCTCGACGACTACGAGGAAAACGCCGCGCGACTGGACATCCTGGCCGCGGTGTCGCGGCTCGAGGTACCGCTGCTGGTGCTGCACGGCGGCCGCGACGAGAGCGTGCCCGTCGGCGAAGGGCGTCTGATCGCCGCGCAGTCGCCGCTTGCGTCGCTCGCGGTGTTCGCGCGCGCCTCGCATACGTTCAATGCCATTCATCCGCTCGTGCACGTGCCGTTCGAGTTGCTCACGGCCGCCGAGCTCAGCGCGCATTTCGTCAGCGCGTACGCGTAAAAAAACGTGGCGACGGGCTTCAGCCCGTCGCCACGTTTGTCCGCCGCGGGAAATCCCCGACGTCTGTCCGTCAATACCTTTAGAATGGTCGCCGCTCCAACAACAATTGAGGGTCTTCCCATGGAACTGGTCGGCGAGCGGTTCGGGCACATCCACGTCACGGAAGTGGTAGGTCAGGGCGGGGTCGGCGAGGTTTACGGCGGGTACGACGAGAAGCTCGAGCGCCGCGTGGCGGTCAAGGTGCTCAGCCCCGAGCAGCGGCTGGACGCCGAGGCGCGCGAGCGGCTGCTGCGCGAGGCGCGCGCTCTCTCGAAGCTCGATCACCCCAACATCTGCCGCATCCACGACTACATCGAGGCCGACAAGGGCGACCTGCTCATCCTCGAGTACATCGACGGGCGCACGCTCTCGGAGCTCGGCGCGGAGAAACTCTCGCGCCGCGAGAAGCTGCGCATCGCCAGCGCCGTCGCGAACGGACTGGTGGCCGCGCACCGCGCGGGCATCGTGCACCGCGATCTCAAGCCCGACAACGTGATGATCACGAAAACGGGCGAGGTGAAGATCCTCGACTTCGGTCTGGCGCGCTGGCTGAACCGCGCGCGCAACGTCGTCTCCGCTGGCTCGGATCGATATCACGCGCTGCACGTCGTTCCGCTGCTGCACCTGCACGACGGCGACACGCTGCCGTTCCCCGTGGACCGCACGCCCGGCGCGCCGCTGGCCACCGCGGTCGGCGTGACCATGGGCACTCCGCTGTTCATGAGTCCCGAGCAGGCGCGCGGCGACGAGCTCACGCCCGCCAGCGACATGTTCGCGTTCGGCCTGCTGATGCAGTTCCTCTTCACCGGCGCGGAGCCGCATCCCGACGGCCTCGACGCGCGCGAGATCATCCTGCGCGTCTCGCGCGGCGAGACGGATGCGGTCGAGGGCGTGTCCGGCGACATCACGGCGCTCATCAATCGACTCAAGCAGCTCGCGCCCGCCGACCGACCCACGGCCGTCGAAGCGTCGGAGCGGCTGCAGCGCCTCGCCGACAAACCGCGGCGCATCGCGTGGATCGCCGCTGCGGCGGCACTGGTCATCATCGCGGCGCTGGGCATCTGGCGCTACACCGTCGATCTGCAGATCGAGCGCGCGAAAGCCGTGGCCGCGCAGAAGGAAGCCGAAAACCGCCGCGCGCAACTGGAGGATATGACCGAGTTCATGCTCGGTGATCTGCGGGTGAAGCTCGATGGGCTGGGCCGCATCGACATCCTCGACGACGTCGGACAGCGGGCGCTGAAGTACTTCGAGTCGCTCGACCCGAAGACGATGAGTGCGGAGGCGCTGGCGCGCAAGGCCAAGGCGTTCAATCAGCTCAGCGAGGTGAGCGGAAAGCGCGGACAGACCGACGCGGCGCTGCAACTCGCCAACCGCTCGCTGGCATTGACCGACGAAGCGCTGCGCCGCGATCCGCGCAACGCCGAGGTGCTGCTCGCGCACGGCGCGTCGCATTTCTTCATCGGCGACACGCTGCGCACCAAGAAGAAATTCGCCGAGGCCATGCGCCACATGCGTGCGTACCTCGTGGATGGCGAGAAGCTGGTGACGCTCGATGGCGTGAACGCGAAGTTCCAGCTCGAGCGCGCCTACGGCCACAGCGCCATCGCCTCCGTCCTGGAATCCGAAAAGAATTACGACGACGCGCTGAACCAATATCGCGAGAGCCTGCGGCTCAAGGAAATTCTGGCTGCGCGCGATCCCGACAACGCGGAGTGGCAGGCGGAAGTGGCGCGCGGACTGAACAAAGTCGGCGCGGTCCTGTATCGCAAGGGCGACATCCGCGGCGCACGCGATTTCTCGCAGCGCGAGCTGGCCATCAATCGCATGCTGGTCATTCGCGATCCGGACCAGGCGCAGTGGCGCCAGCGCCTGGCCACCAGCATGGGCTTCCTCGGCCGCGCGCTGCAGGCCACCGGCGATCGCGCGGCGGCGTCGGCGCTGTGGCAGGAAGAGTTGTCGATCGAGCGCGAGATGGCCGAGCGCGATCCGGCCAACGTGCGCTGGCAGCGCAACGTCGCGGCCACGCTTCACCGGCTCTCGCTCGACCGCCTCAAGATCGGCGATCAGCGCGGCGCCGCCGCGTACTGCGCGGAAGCGCGTACGAAGATCAAAGCCGCGATCGAGAAATCGGAAGACAAGCAGCTCTTCGCGGCCGACGCGATCGGCATCGAGGTGACGTGGGCGCAACTGCTCGCGAAGGGCGGCGACGCCGCCGCCGCGCGCGAGGTTCTGCGCGGCGTCATCGCCGCGACGCAGCCGGCGCTCAAGGAGCGCCCGATGCGCGCCGTCGCCGCCTGCGCGTACTTTCACCTCGGCGAGATCTCCGGCCACGGGCGTGCCGCCGAGGAGGCGTGGCGCAGCGCCGAGGAAACATTCGCCCCTCTCATCCCGACTTCAACCGAGGTCTCCGACCTCGATCTGTGGGTTCGCATCCTGGCGCGCCGTAATCGCGGCGCAGAAGCGGAGAGCGTTCTCGCGCGCATTGGCGCGACCGGCTACGCCACCAGCGAGCTGGAAACGTTTCTCCACAAATGACAGCAGAGGAGAGAGCTCATGCCTAACGTCAACGTGCAAGTCCAGACCACAGGAGGCGGCATCCACAAAGTGACCATCAACCCGGAGCGCCTGCGCATCCCGCCGCAAGCGAAGGACGTCGTCATCACCTGGAAGGCGGCCGGTCCGACGACGTTCCTTTCGGGAAAGGACGGATTCAGCTGGCTCGACACCGGAACGCCGAACGTGCGCCAGGTCGATCCGAACACGTTCGAGTCCGACAAGTTCGACAACCCGAGCACGGGCAAGACCCCGATCGTCTGGCGCTACCTGATCGGAGTCGAGGAAGGCGGCGTGAAGATCCAGATCGACCCCGAAGTCGACAACGATCCGCCCCTCGGTCCGTGATGTAGCCAACGTGTCATCCCGAGCGAAGTCGAGGGACCCCCTGCGATTGCACGATGGCCGCTCCGTGTGCAGGGGACCCCGTGTCGACCGGATGACCAGGTGTCATCCCGAGCGAAGTCGAGGGACCTTCCACCGCGCCGACGAGCAGGAGAAGGTCCTTCCACTTCGCTCGGATGACACCTTCAGTGTCATCCTGAGCGGAGCGCAGCGGAGTCGAAGGACCTTCCGGCGCGCCACGAAGCCAAGGAGAAGGTCCTTCGACCGTCCTCCGCTTCGCTGCGGCGGCTCAGGATGACACGGCGGATGACACCTCGACGAACTACTCGCCCTCGTCGCCGGTGGCCAGATGTTTCCCGCGGTTGCCCGGCAGCTCGGTTGCCTGCCGGGTTCCGCCACGGCGGCGACGGCGCCGGCGCGGACGCGACGGATCATCGCCGGCGGCCGGGATGATCTCCGTGTCCTCGTCGTCTTCCTCGATCTCGTCCTTCGCCTCGGGCGTCGCCGTGGTTGCAGTCTTTCCGCGTTGCTCGAGCTTGTCCTCGTCGAGGAGCCACACCCACTGCGTGTCCGGCTGCTTGATCGGCTCGGCGGGCTTCGGCTCGCGCGGAGGACGCGGCTCCCGAGGAGGACGGGGCGGACGCTCGTCGCGGCGCGGCTGTTGTTGCGGCTGTTGTTGCTGCTGCGGTTGCTGCTGCTGCGCCGGCGCGACGACGCGGCGCGCCTTCTCCGGCGACTCGAGCTTCTTCACGCGAATGAGCACGTCCTCGGTCAAGCGGCGGTTCACGGCGATGAGATCGGAGACCAGCGCGATGAGCCACGTCTGGAATCCGGTGACCAGAAACACGGCGGCCAGGATCAGCGACTGAATGTGTCCGTTGCGATCGCCCTGCGAGAAGTACCAGAGGAAGCGCGCGCCGAGGGCGACGCCGAGGAACATCAGCACGGTGCCGATGGCGAAGAACGTCTTCAGCGGACGGTAGACGGTGTAGATGCGGAAGATCGTGGCGATCGACTTGCGCATGTACGTGCCCATGCCGCGATAGAGCCGCGACGGGCGCGTCGGCGCGTTGGTGCGCACGGCCACGCTCTGCACGCCGAGGTTGCGGTTGCCGGCCTGAATGACCGTCTCGAGCGTGTAGGTGAAGGGATTGAAGACGTTGATCTGCATCGCCGCCTCGCGCGAGAACGCGCGGAAGCCGCTGGTGACGTCGCTGACGCTGAGTCCCGAGGCCTTGCCGACGGTCCAACTGCCGATGCGCTGCAGGAAGCGCTTGAAGGCCGACATGTGCGGGGACTTCGCCACCTCGCGATCGCCGATCACGACGTCGGCCGCACCGCGCGCGATGGGCGCGACGAGACGGGCGATGTCCGCGGCGGCGTACTGGTTGTCGGCGTCGGTGTTGACGATGACGTCCGCGCCCAGGCGCAGCGCGGCGTCGATGCCGGCCACGAAGGCGGCGGACAGTCCGCGGTGCGTTCGCAGTTGCAGGATGTGCGTCGCGCCGGCCTTGCGCGCGGCCTCGGCCGTCCTGTCGGACGAGCCGTCGTCGATGACCAGAGTCTCGATCGAGGTGATGCCGTCGATCTTCTTCGGAATGTCGCGCAGAGCCTGCGCGATCGTGGCCTCCTCGTTGAAGGCCGGAATCTGGATGATGAGTTTCAAGTCGTCAAGTCTCCGAGTCTCCGAGTCGTCGAGCAGCCTGTGAGACTATGCGCCCTTGAGCCTATGAGCCTCGGCGACTCGAAGACTCGGCGACTCGGCGACTCCAAAGTCAGTGTGATCATGCCTGTCGAACGCTTGGGCGGTGATGCCGAGCGTGCCATCGCATCGGTCTGCGCGCAGCAGGCGCCGTTTGCATTCGAGCTGATCGTGGTCTCCGCGGCACCGCTGGAACTGCCGGGCCGGACCGGCCTGCGCAACGTCGTCGAGCCGAATCGTAATCCCGCAACTCGAAGAAATCGAGCAGTTTCCATCGCGGCAGGGGAGCTGCTGGCCTTCATCGACGACGACGCCACGGCCGATCCGCACTGGCTGGCCACCGCCTGCGCGTACCTCGACGAGCATCCGGACGTGCTCGCGCTCGGCGGTCCCGATCCCGCGCCGGACGATTCTTCGATCGCCGAATTGATGTCGGACACACTCCTCGCCGCGCGCTGGATCGGCAGCGGCGTGGCCGCACACGAGAACCGGCGCGGCATCTTCGACGTCGAGCGCGCCAGCGACGTCGCGCTGGTGAATCTCTTCGTGCGCCGCAGCGCGTTCACGCAATTCGATGAAGCGATCGGCTACATCGGCGAAGACACGGCGCTCGTCGAAGAGCTCCGCGCGCGGGGCCGCGTCGTCTACCACGACGGCGTGCGCGTCTTTCATCGCCGCCGCGCGTTTCCAGGTCCCTATCTCCGCCAGCGCTGGCGCTATCGCGTGAAGACGGGACGTCTGCAGCGTCAGCGCAAGGATCCGAAGGTGACGGCGTTTCTGATCGCCGGCTTCTTCGGCCTGCTGTTCGCGCCACTCGCCGCCATTCCCTACGGCATCCTCACGCTCATCCTCGGCATCCGCGCCACGCGCCTGCCGATGCGCTGGTGGCCGGCGATCCCGTTCGCATTCGCGATGCATCACGTGACGTATTGGCTGGGAATCGTGACGGGGCTCACATTGGGACGGAACTAAGGCATGTGCCGTGCACGGGGCGAGGTGCCATGGAACCGGATCTCGACACGACTCTCATCCGCCGCGGCGTCAGCGCATCGACGTTCACGGACATGGCGGACTTTGTCGATTCGATCCAGGAGCGCCCGCTCGACAAGTTACTGAACGAGCTGCCCGGACTCGCGCGGCTGTCGCAAACGAAGTTCAGCCTCGCGCGCCAGGCCATCCGCCGCCGCGCGAAATCGCTGGAGCGTCCGGAACTCGAGCAGCTCCGCCTGATCGCGTTCGAAGTGGCCGATGACGCGGGAGACGAAGTAGGAGAGCGCATCCGGGCGATGTTCACTTTTGCTTAATGCGGTAGTGCAGCATCACCACTCCATCCTCGAACGGCTTCGACTCCACCAGCTCCAGTTGCTGCGTGCGCAGTTTCGCGTTCAGCGCGGGGATGCCTTCGCCGATCAGGATCGGAATGACGAAGATCATCAATTCGTCCAGCGCGCCCGCATCGAGGAATGAGTCCCACAGCGCGGCGCCGCCGAGGAGCCAGATGTTTTCGCCTTCCGCGGAACGGATGCGGTCAACGAATGTCGCGACATCCTCGGTGACCAGCTCCACGTTCTCCGCGACGTCCTTCACCGTCGTCGAGAAGAGGTAGTTCTTCGCGCCGTTGGTCGTCGGCACGCCGCCGTGCGCCATGGCGAAGTCGTATGTCTTGCGTCCCATCACCACGGCGTCGATGGACGCGAGAAAGTTCGCGATGCCGTAGAAGTCTTTCGGCGTCGGCCGCTCGAGCCAGTCGACCGAACCGTCGGAACGGGAGATGTAGCCGTCGGCGCTGGCCGCGTAGTAGGCGATGAATCTGCGCATGCGTCCTCCAAGGAATCCCTAACAGTTACCATAGGTTGAGCAGCACGGCATCGCATGAAGTTCACCGACAAGCTCCAGTATCTGAAGTACCTGGTCGACAAGCGCGGCATGCGCCCCGTCTATCTCATCCTCGGTCTGACCTACGACTGCAACTCGTTCTGCCGCACCTGCTTCAACTGGGAGCAGCTCCGCAAGAACAAGGAGCACGAGCTGTCGCTGGAGGAGATCAAGAAGACGCTGTCGTCCATGGGCGACCTGCTCTTCGTCGTGATGAGCGGCGGCGAGCCGTTCCTGCGCCGCGA
>DATLBM010000515.1:0-9011 GCA_035526885.1 Thermoanaerobaculia bacterium
GGCCGTCACCGACGTGAAGCTCACGTCGGGTCACATGACCTTGACGCTGGTCACCGGCCAGGTCGCGCCGATCGTGGCCGGCAACGAGACCATCGGTCTCTTCTTCACGGGCAAAGGATCGTACGTGCACGTTTCGAACGATCCGGTCGAAGCCGCGGTCGTGAAGCACAACGTGAAGAAGATCTCCAACCTGACGCTCGCCGAAAACGCGGGTGCGCTGAACATCAGCGACTCGTTCGATCAGCTTCTCTACATCCGCCCGGATGCGAAGCTGCCGGCGATGAGCACCTCGTCGGCGATCTCGGTCGACGCGGCGTTCAACGACTTCAAAAAGTTCTTCTCACGCGATGGCGGAATGCCGTTCGCGCATCTTTACGCCACCAAAAAGCTCGACACGCCGGCCGGTGACCTGGTGATGGCGCAGATCTCGGGCGGCAAAGACCCGGCCGTCTACGTTTTCGACGACGTGGTCACGCACAAAGAGTCGCTGCAGACGCTGCGCGAGGCGCGTAGCGAAAACAAGGCCGTGCGCAAGTGGTTGTACCGCATGCCCATCTCCGAGCAGCTGATCAACCGCCAGTGGAAGACCTACGCCGTCCAGAACTACCTGCAATCGGCGATCGACCTCGACTTCACGGGTTCCGAAAAGTCGGACGTGAAATACACGATGACGCAGACCGTCGTTCCGATGAACACGGCGCGCCGCGTCTTCCGCTTCGACATGATGAACGAGTCGATCGAGGGACTGAACGACACGCGCACGTACAACATCCGCAGCGTCACCGGCGCCGACGGCAAGCCGCTCGAGTTCAGTCACCGCAACGACGAGCTGCTCGTCGCGCTGCCCGCGCACGCGGCCGCGAATTCGAGCGTCGTGATGAAATTCGATGTGGACGGCGACTTCCTCGTCCGTCCGCAGGGCGACAGCTTCTGGGAGCTGGGCACCTTCCCGTGGTTCCCGCAGGGCGAGCTCGGCGAGCAGTACTACACGTGGCACGCCGTCGTGCGCGTGAAGAAGCCGTTCGTCCCGCTGTCGCCGGGCACGACCATCCGCCGCGTCGTCGAGGGCGACTACAACGTCGTCGAGACGAAGCTGGACAAGCCGGTGCAGTTCGCCTCGCTGCTCGCGGGCAAGTACTACTTCGCCGAAGACACCCGTGACGGTCTCACCGTGCGCGTCGCTTCGTACGGCCTCAAGAACGAAATGGCGTTCAAGAAGCTTGCGAACCTCGCCCACCAGATGATCGACTACTACGAGTCCTTCCTCGGGCCGTTCCCCTTCACGGAATTCAACATCATCGAGAAGAACCAGTACGGGTACGGTCAGGCTCCTCCGGCCACCATGTTCATCACGCAGGAAGCCTTCAACCCTCTCGATGACGAGGCGTCGAAGTTTTTCTCGCAGGGCATCAATCATCGCTACGCGCACGAGATTGCGCACCAGTACTGGGCGCATGTCGTCAAGATGCCGTCGGGCGAGGAGCAGTGGCTCACCGAGTCCTTCGCGGAGTACTGCTCGGCGCTTCTCATCAACAAGATGAAGGGCAAGCGCGCGTACGAAACGATGATCAGCGAGTGGAGGCGGCAGGCCGCGCTGGCCACCGAGGACGCGACCATTCCGACCGCCAATCGTCTGCGCGGCGATAGCGCGTTCATGGACCGCACCTTCCTGGTTTACGACAAGGGCGCGTACCTGCTGTCGCAGTTGCACAAGCAGCTCGGCGACGAGAAGTTCCTGACCTTCCTCAAGTCGTACCAGAAGACCTTCAACTTCAAGTACGGAACGACCGCGCACGTCGCCGGCATGCTCGGCTTCGTGACGAAGGAAGACTTCAACCCGTACTTCGACCAGAACTTCTGGGGCACCGGTCTTCCGGCACCGAAAAAGTAAAGAAGTTACCCCGAGGCGGGGAGCTCAGCTCTCCGCCTCTTCTTCCTTCTTGTCCTTGTGGCGGTGCCAGAACCACATCCCGATGGCGATGGCCGCGATGGCGATCAGCCCGTACTTTTCGATGTGCTCCACGCGGCCGAACACGCGCTCGATGGTCCGGCCGAAGTAGTAGCCGGCCGCCGTGATCACGATGGCCCACGCGCCGCAGCTCACGGCCTGGTAGACGAGGAACTTCACCAGGCCGATGCGCGACATGCCGATGATCACCGCGCAGGTGATGCGCAGCCCGTAGATCCACTGCGTGATGATGATCGCCGCCGCGCCGTACCTTTCGAACACGCGGATGCCTTTGCCGAAGTGCCGCTTCATGCGCGGAAAGCGGTCCAGCAGTCGCACGCCGTGCGCGCGTCCCAGCCAGAACCAGAACACGTGCCCCGCGTACGCGCCCGCGAACGCCACGATGCCGACCACCAACGGATCGAGGTAGCCGCGCGCGGCGAAGAATCCCGCCGTGATGAGGATGGCCTCGCCCTCGAGGAACGTCCCCACGAAAACCGCCAGATAGCCAAAGTCCGTCAGCAGCGATTCGGGTGACATTCAGGCCTCGACCGCTGCAAGATTCGGGACGCACTGGAAATTGTGGCGGTTTGCCGTCACATTACACGTCACATGAAGCGCGCACTGACGATCCTTCTGGCCCTGAGCCTCGGCATCGCCGCGTTCGGCGAAGACTCCCCGATGGTCGCCGCCGCGAAGCGCGCCAACCGCAAGGGCAAGAAGCCGGCGAACGTGATCACCAACGAGACGCTCTCCAAGGCCGGCAGCGGCGCGCACATCACCACTGCGGCGACGCAGAAGCCGTTCGTCGCGCCGAAGCCGTACGTTCCGCCGCGGCCCACGCCCGACATGATCGCGCAGCAGCAGCGCGATGCG
The DNA here is from genome assembly GCA_035526885.1 of Thermoanaerobaculia bacterium. Lineage (GTDB taxonomy): Bacteria > Acidobacteriota > Thermoanaerobaculia > Gp7-AA8 > Gp7-AA8 > QHVT01. Next base: position 2,825 of record DATLBM010000515.1, read on the forward strand.
GCGAAGCGTAAAGCGGAGACCGAAGCCGCGGCCAGGGTCAAAGCCGAGGCGTCGAGGAATGAGTCGCGCGAAGCCGCGGCCTCTGCCTCGGAAGAGGCATTGTTCGACGACGACGAGGCCGAAGCCGCGCAGACCGGCACCGCCGTTCAGAAGCCGCCGCAACGCTGATCCTCACCGCTAAACGCGGTGAGCTCCTTCGCGCTCGACGTTGCGGAGGATCTTCTCCAGCAGCACCCACACCTGTTCCAGCTTCGTCTCGATCCGCGTCAGGCGCTCGTCGAGATCGCCCGTCTCCATCTCCGCGATGATGTCCCAGAAGATGGGATCGTTCGAGACGTTGCGCTGCGGGCGGTGGCGTCCGGTGAGCGTCGACTCGCCGTCGTGCTCTTCCGGATAGCAGCGCTCGATCATCGTGGCGATCGAGCTCTGCGGCGCGATCAGCGGCGCGACCGTCATCCCCGACGCCTTCTCCAGCTTGTCGACGACCTCGATGTCCGTCGGGTCGAGCATGGCGATCTCGAGGCGGCCGTTGTCGACGCGCACGGGCACGGCCTTGCATTCCAGCGCCGTGTTGCGCGAGATCTTCCGCAGCACTTTCCTGGGGATGTCGACGTGCAGAAGGCTGATGCAGGGCACGTCGATCTGTTTCGACAGGAACGCCGCGAGCACGTTTTCGTCGATGAACTTCAGCTCGACGAGCGTGGACCCGAAACGCTTCCCTGTCTGCCTCTGTTCGGCGAGCGCAATGTGCATCTGCACTTCGTCGATCAGGTTGGCCGCGACGAGCATCTCGCCGAGGTTCTGCCGGTGCATGCGCGCGCCATCGTAACGTACGAAGGGCGGGCCGCAGCCCGCCCTTTTGTGTCCTTACGCGTGACGTTGGGTCTGGCGGTACTTCCACAGCGCGCGCGCGCCGGCAGCGATGCCGGCCACCGCGGCGAGCTTGCCGAAGCCCAGCATGCGCACCGCGCCGCGCGCCGACGACTGCGCGAAACGGAACGTCAGAAACTGTTTGATCAGGTTCAGCATCGTGTGTCCTCCACGCCTCTCTCTTTTGCAATGCCAAAGCCAGTGTTAACTCATTGAGGTAAGATCACTTAGCACATGCGTCGCGCGCTCCTGATCTTCCTCGGAATCGCATTGCTTTACGCCGGGCCGGGCCTGCTTCCCGGCCGCACGTTCGCGCCTCTCGACATCCCTCTCGACTTCGATGCGTGGAAGCACGATCCGACGCAGCGCGTGCGCGTCTCCAACACCCTCCTGGCCGACGTGATCGTGCAGTTCGTGCCGTGGGATCGCGAGATCGCGCGCCTCGCCGCGGACGGCGAATGGCCGTGGACCAATCGCTGGGCCGGCGACGGCGGTCCGCTGTTCGCCAATCCGCAGACCGCGCTCTTCTCGCCGTTCACCTGGCCGCGCCTTCTCTTCGGACTCGATGGCTGGGCGATCATGGCCATCCTCAAACTGCTCGCCGCCATGCTGTGCGCGTACTGGCTCGCGCGCGAGCTCGACGTGCCGCAGCCGCAAGCCATCTTCTCCGGCATCGTCTACGCCACCGCGGGCTACACGATCTGCTGGCTGCTCTATCCGATCAGCGGCGTTTTCACATTGCTGGCCGGACTGGCCGCCGCGGCGCTGCGCCTGATGAAGCATCCGTCGATTCACAACGCCGCGCTGGTCGTGCTCTTCGCCGCGCTCTGCACCGCCGGCGGGCATCCCGAAACGCTCTTCCTCGGCGTGATCGGCATCTGGGTCTTTCTGGCGTGGGAAGCGGAGAAGCGCCGCGAATTCGGACTGGCGGCGATCATCCCGTCGACCGTCGGCGCGGCACTCGGCTTCCTGCTCATGGCCGTGCAGCTCGCGCCGTTCCTGGCGCTCCTCGGCGACAGCTACGCGGAGCTGTTGCGGCCGCGCATGGCGCATCCGTTCCGCTTCTGGGGCATCCTCTCGCAAGTGCTGCCCGGAATCCTCGGCAGCCCGATGCGCGGCGAGCTCGATCTGACCGCCGTGCCGCTGGCGGAGAACTTCAACCTGCGCGCGGGCGGCTTCATCGGCGCGATCGTGGTGCTGGCGATCGTCCTCGCGTGGCGCGAGCTCGCGCCGTCGCTCCGCCGCGGACTGATCATCGGCTTCATCGCGCTGGCGCTGTCGTGGTATCCGCCGGGCCTGTGGGCGCTCGTGCGGAACGCGCCCGTGCTGCGGGTGCTCACGCTCGAATACGGCGTGTCGCTGTTCGTGCTGTTCGGATCGATCGCCGCCGGTCCCGCGATGTTCGTGCTCGCGTCGCGGCAGCGGCGGAAGATCGGCAGCGCGCTGGCGATCATCGGTCTCGTCGCCGCCATCATCGGACTCGTTCCGCTGATCTCACCCGCGACGGTGCGCAGCGCAGCGCGCAGCGGAATCGAATTGCTGCGCGAGCGCGGTCATCTGCGCCAATCCGCCGCCGTCTACGAACAGCGCCTCGGCTACTACCTCAACGCAGCGGGCTTCACGACGTTTCGCCGCCTCGCGCTCCCGGGATTCTGCTGGCTCATTGCCGGCGTGGCGCTGGCGATGCCGATGAAACGCAGGCGTGCGCTGATCACCATCGCTGCGGCGGGCGAGCTGTTCGCGTTCGGCATCGGCTTCAATCCCGCCGTGGCCATGACGGACGTCGTGAAGGAGCCCGACGTCATTCGCGAGATCCGCCTGCGCGATCCGTCGCGGCAGTTCCTCGTCGCCGAGCACTTCGAAGTCTTCCCCGCGAATCTCGCCACGCTCTACGGCGTGCGCGACGCGATCTCGTACGACGCGCTCAATTCGAAGCAGCGCGTGATGGACCTGCTGCCGCGCGGATACGATCCGCTGCTGCACACGTTCAATCCCATCCTCGCCCCGAAGGAAGTCGAGCGGCTGGGCAGCCTCGGCGTGCGCTGGGTGCTCAGCCGCGGCGACGTCGCCGGCGCGACGCGCATCGCCGGACCGCCGCCGCCCGCGGTCGGCGTGTACGAAGTTCCGAACGCCACACCCGCGCCGATGCCGCCGAACGCGCGGCCGCGCGCACTCGTCGCCGGTCTCGTGATCTCGCTGCTCGCGGCGCTGGCAACCGCGGTCTGGCTGCGGCTCTACACGATTCCGGTCACGCAACCTCGGACTTCAGCGACCGCGTCATGAGCCGCTGGATGCCCTGCGCCGGCGATTCGCCTTCGTAGAGCACGCGATGCATCTCCGCGGTGATCGGCATCTCGATTTGATGCCGCTCCGCGAGCTGCTGCGCGGATTTCGTGGTCTTGATTCCTTCCGCGACGAACTTCGCGTCGCGGAGGATGTCGTCCAGCGTGCGTCCCTGTCCGAGTTGCACGCCCACCGTGCGGTTGCGCGAGAGCGCGCCCGTGCACGTCAGCACGAGATCTCCCATGCCCGCCAGTCCCGCGAAGGTTTCGAGACTGCCGCCCAGGACGATGCCCAGGCGCGTCATCTCGCGGAGACCGCGCGTGATTAGCGCGGCGTTCGTGTTTGCGCCGAGGCCGAGGCCTTCCAGGACGCCGGCGGCGATGGCGATGACGTTCTTCAGCGATCCCGCCAGCTCCACGCCGTTCACATCCTCGGAGTGATAGAGCCGGAGCGACGGCGACGACATCGCGTGCTGCACCTCCTGCGCGAAGCTGACGTCGCGCGACGCCACGACGGCGACGGAAGGCACGCCCCTGGCCGTCTCGATGGCGAACGTCGGCCCGGAGAGAACCGCGAACGCTCCCAGCTGATCGCCGAGGACGTCGCGCGTGATCGTCGACATCGGCGCGAGCGATTCGTTCTCGATGCCCTTCGTTCCCGAGATCACCCACACTGCGCCGTCCGCGTGCGCGCGTAGCTGCGTCAGCACCTCGCGATAGACGTGGCTCGGCACGACCATGAAGATCTTGTCGGAGAACTTCGCGGCCTCGGCCAGATCGCTCGTGGCGCGGATGGTGTCCGCGAGCTTCACGCCGCGGAGGTAGTCGGGATTCTCGCGCGTCTCGCCGATCGTGCGTGCGACTTCGGGATCGTGCGCCCACAGCACGACTTCGTTGCCCGCGCGCGCCGCGGCCACGGCCATGGCCGTGCCGAACGCGCCCGCGCCGATGACCGAGATCCTCACTCGTCCTCCTTCTTGCGGCCGAGCCGGCGCTCGGTGCCGCGCGCGAGCCGCGCGATGTTCGAATGATGCTTGAGGATCACGGCCAGCGCGATGCCGATGCTGATGATGATTCGCCAGAACGGCGCGCCAATCGCGACGAACCGGAAGAGCAGAGGGATGGACGCGGCCGTGAGAATCGATCCCAGCGAGACCATCCGCGACAGCAACACAACGATCGCGAAGACGAGGATCGCCGCCGCGAACACCCGCGCATCCAGCGCCAGGATCACGCCCGCGGCCGTGGCAACGCCCTTGCCGCCATGAAAGCGCAGCCACACGGGGAACATGTGCGCCAGCACGGCGATCAGTCCCGCCAGCGCGATCCACATTTCCTTCGATTCCCACGCCAGCGGCCCCGCTGCAAACGGCCACTGCTTCTGCGCGACGATCCACCGCGCCGCCGCCACCACCGCCCACCCCTTGGCCAGATCGAGGGCCAGCGCGAGCACCCCCGCCCCCCGCCCCGCCGTCCGCGCGACGTTCGTGGCGCCGACGTTCCCACTCCCCTCCTGCCGCACATCCTTTCCCGAGAAGGTCCGCGCGACGAGGAAGCTGAAGGGAATGGAGCCGGCCAGATACGCCAGCAGGATCAACGCGAGGGGGAGGAGCATGCGCGGGCTATTGTAGTTTGCGCACTCGCTCCGCGAATTGGCGCGGATTGATCGCCAGAAACCGATGCAACTGAGGCTCGATGGCCTCGAACAACTCCAGGAGCCGCGTTCGATTCACGAGTCCCGCGTCAATCATGTTCTGCACGTCCTCGCGATCGATCATGTGGTCGCGTTCGATCTTCGCCAGGGCCTGTGCGTAGAAGTCGTAGTGGTGGAACGAGAGCTTGCCTTCCATCGCGATGAACGGACTGCGGTCCTGCCATCCGGGCAGCGCGGGGATGAAGTCCTCGGGAGTGGCTTGCTCGATGTTGACGTTCAGCGACTCTTTCAGCGCTGCAATCGCGCGCAGCAACCGATCATCCTCGGGAATGATCTTCAAGTCGACATCGAGTGTGGTCTCGCGCCAGCCAAGGAGCACGGCGCTCGCACCGCCCGCGATGTAGACACGGCCGTAATCGCGCGCTTCGCGCGCAAGGGCGCGCATGAAGTCGCGGAGGCGCGGTTCGTTCAGGCGCTCACGCATTCGGACGCGCGCTCGAAGCTCACCAAACGGCGGATCAGCGCGTTGTAGCGGGAGTGCGCCTCGTCGTCGTGCTCAAGTGCGAGCAAGTCGTACAGGCGGTGTTCGGGGAAGTCGTCGAGCGGGAGATCGGTGACGTCGTAGCCCAGATCGCGCAGCCGCGGCGCTCCCACCAGCACCAGCAGCGCGGGCACGCTCTCCACTCCCGCAGCAAGATCGCGCAATCCTTCGCTCACCAGCTCCGCGCCGGGGAGGCGCTCGTCGATCTCGCGCATCACGCGGCGACTATACGCCTTCGAATGCGTTCTCCAGGTCCGCGATCAGGTCCTCGATGTCCTCAATGCCCACCGAGATGCGCACAAGGCCCGGGGTGATGCCGAGGCGTGTGCGCGTGTCGAGAGGAACGGAGGCGTGCGTCATCGTTTCCGGATGCGAGATCAGGGTCTCGACGCCGCCGAGGCTTTCCGCGAGCGAACAGAGGCGGACGCGGTCGAGGAACTTCTTCGCGTTCTCGTGCGAGCCCAGGTCGAACGAGATCATCGAGCCGAAGCCGTTCATCTGGCGTTTGGCCAGCGCGTGCTGCGGGTGATCGGCGAGGCCGGGGTAATAGATCTTCTTCACCTTCGCGTGGTGCGCGAGATAGTTGGCCATGGCCACGCCGTTTTCCTCGTGGCGCTTCATGCGCACGGCCAGCGTCTTCACGCCGCGCAGGACCAGCCATGAATCGAACGGTGAGAGGATCGCGCCCACCGCGTTCTGCAGGAAGCCGATCTGCTCTCCGATCTCGTCGCTGTTCGAGATCACGACGCCCCCCACGGAGTCCGAGTGGCCGTTCAGAAACTTCGTGGTGGAGTGCACGACGATGTCCGCGCCTAGCTCGATCGGCTTCTGCAGCCACGG
>DATLBM010000516.1:0-2926 GCA_035526885.1 Thermoanaerobaculia bacterium
TCCCAGCGCGCGAACATCGTGTGCTTGCGAACTTCGAATATGCGTCCCATAAGGGCGCGGATTCTCGCACACGGAAATGGGGTCAGACCCTATTTCTTAGGAAATGGGGTCTGACCCCATAAGCAGGGAAACGGTGCCGGAGCTACTTCGCGTCCCGCATCGGCACGCCGATGTTGCAGACGTCGATGTGGCCGGCCTTGTGAATGTACCAGTCGTCGCTGCGGTTACGGCGCGCCTCGACGAACTGCGCGAAAACCGGCCGGTCGTCACGCAGCACTTCCAGGTTCGTCCGCTCGGCGGCGGGAACCTCGGACGCGAGGCGGATGGACTTGATCGGCACGCGTTGCTCCGGCTTTTCATACATGCCGAGGCCGTCGCCCGTGCCGCGCGGCAGCGACGCCAGCAGCTCCATGCCACGCCACACCTTGCCGACCACGGCCACGTTCTGGTCGAGCTGCCGCGGGGACTGGCCGATCACGACATAGAGCTCGTTGCCGGTGCCACTCTCCGGCGCGTTGTCGCGGCCGACGCCGACGGCGCCGTAGCAGTGCGCGAGCCACGCATGACTCGTATCGCGCGCCGCGGCCATGCTCGCCGTGAATCCGCCCTGCGGCGCCCAGCCATCCTTGTCCGGCAACGCGGTGAACGGCAGATCGTTGGTGCGGTCCCGGAAGAACTCGGGCGGCATCGGCGCGATCGCCGGCAGCGGCTTCTTGTTGTCGGGATCGCCCCATTGCGCGACGAAGTTGTCCTGCAGTCGCGTGATCGCGAGGCCGTCCCAGTAGTGAGCGGTCGCGAGCGTCTTGATCGCCGCCACGTGCCGCGGCGCGTACGAGCGCGACAGCTCGATGACGACACGGCCGCTCGCGAGATCGAGATACAACGTGTCCGCCGGATCGAGACGACGCCAGTCATCCGGTTTCGCCGAAGCAATGATCTCGGCGGTGGACAGCGCCTTGGGCGGCGGCGTGGCATCCGCGGCCTGTGCCAGGGTCCCTAACAACGCGGTCAGGACGAGCAATGCGCGCATGGTCAGTACCTGTGTTCGCCGATGCGCAGCGTGTTCACCGCGATGCGAACCTCGATGAGGAACATGAGGAAGGCGAGGGACAGGCAGATCATCGCCGCCGAGAACAGCACCGCGACGATGCCACCGACCGCGAGCTTCGTGAACTCGCTCGCGAACAGCAGCGTCACGACGAGCGTCGTCATCAAGGCGGAGATCGTCGAGAGAGCGATGGCGCTGTTGATGTACTTGGTGCGCCGGAAGATGCCGCGCAGATCCTTGTCGATGCGCTTGAGCCGCGCCTCGTCGGTGGCCCGTTCGCGCTGGTCTTCGAGCGTGCGCGCGCGATCCACGATGCGAGCCAGTCGCTGCGTGAGCATGCTGAGCGTGATGCCCACGCCAGACAGCAGGAAGACGGGGCCGAGCGCCAGCTGGATGAGCTTGGCGACGTTTTCGGTCTGCAGGTCGACGCCGGACATGGCGGGCAGTGTGCCACAATTGATCAGGATCCCGTTCGAACTCGTGGCTGTCCGCCAAGTCGGACACTCAACCTAGCAAGGTTTCCGGGGGTAGCTCGTGGCTCGCACCATCATCTTCTCGCTGGCCCTCGTCATCGCGGCGACGGTCCTCGGGTACCAGGTCAAGCAGGTCGGTGGCGGTCGCGAGACCATCTCGGTGAAGGGGCTGGCGGAGAAGCCCGTGAAGGCCGATCGCGCCGAGTGGACCGTCCGGCTCCAGGTCAAGGGCGCGACCATCGCCGACGCTCTCGGCAAGCTGCGCCGCGAACGGCCGGCGCTCGATGAATTCCTCGCGAAGTCGGGGTTCGACAAGTCGGCGCTCACGGAATCCAACGAAGCCACCGAGCCCAACTTCGACGAAGTCGAAGGCCGCAACGGAAACATGCGGCAGGTGCAGAACGGAAACGTGGCGCGCCAGTCGATCACGGTCAACACGACGGACATCGCGAAAGTCATCGCGGCCAGCCGCGCCATCGTGCAATTCGAAGCCGACGGGCACGCGGTGGGCTACGGGGCCCCGCAATACCTCGTGTCGAATCTCGAGGAAGTGAAGATGTCGCTGATCGCCGCGGCGATGCAGAACTCGCGCACGCGCGCCGGCGAGTTCGCGAAGAGCGGAGACGTGAAGGTGGGGCCGATGCGCTCGGCGTCGCAGGGCGCGTTCTACATACTGGCCGCAGGCGCGGACCAGGACGTGAGCGACTGGGGTGGTGCGTACGACAAGACGTCGGTCGACAAGGTGGCCCGGGTCGTGGTGACCGTCGACTACGGCATCGACTAGTCAGGCGCTCGCGCGCCGCAACGGAAAACGGCGTCCCTCCCCGGAAAGAAGGTGGGACACCGTCCGCGAGGAGCTTTAAGCCAGTAACGCCTCGTCGACCCGCGACGCGCGCTTGCGCTCGTGCTCCTGCAGCAATCGCTTGCGGATGCGGATGTTCTTCGGCGTGACTTCGACCAGCTCGTCGTCGGCGATGAACTCCACCGCGTATTCGAGCGTGAGCTCGATCGGCGGCGTGAGGATCAGCGCGTCGTCCTTGCCGGCGGCACGAACGTTCGTGAGCTTCTTGGTCTTGATCGGGTTCACGACGAGATCGTTCTCGCGCGAATGGATGCCGATGATCATGCCTTCGTACACGGCTTCACCGTGCGAGACGAACATGCGGCCACGCTCCTGCAGCGCGAAGATCGAGTAGGCGACGGCGAAGCCGGGTTCGCTCGAGATCAGCACGCCGTTGTGGCGGTCCGGAATGTCGCCCGCGAGCGGCGCGTAGCCGTCGAAGATGTGGCTCTGCAGGCCGGTGCCGCGAGTCGCATTCATGAACTCGCTCTGGAAGCCGATGAGCCCGCGCGCGGAGACACGGTATTCGATGCGCACGCGGCCACGGCCGTCGTTCTGCATGTC
>DATLBM010000517.1:0-7529 GCA_035526885.1 Thermoanaerobaculia bacterium
GGAGCGGTGTCGCGTGGCACTGCCGCGATGGGATAGCTCGGCGTTTTCGGCGGGAACGGCGCGTAGTGCAGGTCCCACACGAAGCGATGCATGCCCTGCCCGCCGGAGAGCGCGTGCTGCGGACGGATCCAGTACCACGGCACGTTGCCGGTCGTCTGCGGCGGCGCCGCTTCGTCGCGGCTGGAGAAACGCCGCACCAGCGCGCCCGAAGCGTCGAGCACTTCGAGTGTGACTTCCGAGGCGGGCGAGGCGAGGTAGTAGTCGATGATGGCGCCGTCGGGCGGATTCTGTCCCGCGGGCTCGTCGGCCGGCAGCGGCGTGTCCGTGTTCTTGTTCCAGCGGAAGCGCCACGCGCGCTGCGGCTTGAAGAGATGCACGGCGTTGAGTGAGACGACCCTGTTCTGGCGCAGCGGCTCGATGTCGTCGAGGATCCAGAAGCCGCGGCCGTGTGTGCCCACCACCACGTCGTCGTCGTGCAGCACGAGATCGCGGATCGACGTCGCGGGCATGTTCAGACGCAGCGACTGCCAGTGATCGCCGTCGTCGAACGAGACGTATACCGCGCGCTCCGTGCCGGCGAACAGCAGTCCCTTCGTTTTCGGATCCTCGCGCACGACGTTGACGATGCCGGCGTCGGGGATGCCGAGGGTGATGTGCGTCCAGGTTCTGCCGCCGTCGCGGGTGCGGTAGATGTGCGGGCGAAGATCGTCGAGGCGGAACGTGTTGATGGCTGCGTACGCGGCGTTCGCGTCGAAGTGCGAGGCCTCGAGAATCGACACCTTGGCCCACGGCACGAGCGCGGACGGCGTCACATCCTTCCACGTCTTGCCGCCGTCGGTGGTGAGGTGAATGAGGCCGTCGTCGGTGCCGGCCCAGATGCGGTTCACATCGAGCGGCGACGGCGCGATCGCGTAGATCACGCCGCGCTGCTTCACCGCTGCCGCCTCGTCACTCTTGTATTTGCCGACACTGGCCGGCAGCTCGAACGTTTTGCGCGAGAGATCGGGACTGATCTCCGTCCACGCGCGTCCTCCGTTCGTGGTCTTCCACAGCGTGTTCGATGCGAAGAAGAGCACGTGCGGATCGGCAGGCGAGAACGCGATCGGCTGCGTGCGCACCACCCGATAGCCCGTGCCGCGCACAGGCTTCGGCGTCACCACCTCGGCCTGCAAGGTGCGCCGATCGAAGCGCGTGATCTTGCCGCCGTACACGATGTCGGGATCGAGCGGATCGGGAACGGCGTATCCATATTCTTCCGCCGCGGCGGGACGCCAGTCGCGGAACGTGATCTGTCCCTCGTCGCTGCGGCTGTTCACGCACGCCGAGCCGCTCTCCTGCTGGCCGCCGCACACGCGATACGGGAACGCGTTGTCGGTGGAGACGTGAAACATCTGCGCGGTGGGCTGGTTGTACCAGGAGCTCCAGGTCTTGCCGCCGTTGACCGTGACCACGGCGCCCTGATCCGACGCGTTGAGGATGATGTTCGTGTCGTTGGGGTTGATCCAGAGCCGGTGATAGTCGTCGCCGCCCGGCGCGCCGCGGAGTGCGCCGAAGGTGCGGCCGCCATCGACCGATTTCCAGGTGACGACGTTCGCGATGTAGACGACGTCGGCGTTCTTCGGATCGGCGCGCACTTCGTTGAAGTCACCGGGACGTCCCCACAGGCGCTCGTCGTCATTGATGCGCGTCCACGTGGCGCCCGCGTCGTCGGAGCGATACACGCCGCCGCTCTCCTTCGTCGTGCCGGCGATGGCGTAGAGGCGTTGTGGATTCGCGGCGCACACTTCCAGTCCCGCTCTGCCGAGGGCGATGCCTTCGGGGAGACCGCCGGTCAGCTGATTCCAGGTCGTACCGCCGTCGATGGACTTGTAAACGCCGCTGCCGTTGCCGGCGAAGACCGCGTTCTCCCACGGCCCGTGCTGCTGTTCCCACAGCGCCGCGTAGACGATCTGAGGATTGGAAGGATCGATGACGACGTCGATGCCGCCCGTGTTCACGTCGCGATAGAGGACTTTCTCGAAGGTGCGGCCGCCGTCGCGCGAACGGAAGATGCCGCGCTCCTCGTTCGGACCGTACGGGTGGCCGAGGACGGCCGCGAAGAGGCGATCGGGATCGCGGGGATCGACGGCGATCATGGGAATCTGCTGGCCGTCGCGAAGGCCGAGGTGCGTCCAGGTGGCGCCGGCGTCGAGGGATTTGTAGATGCCGTCGCCGGTGGAGAGATCCGGGCGCTGGAGCCCCTCGCCGCTGCCGGCGTAAATGACGTTGGGATCGGAAGGCGCGACGGCGATGGCGCCGATGGAGCCGGTGGGCTGGTCGTCGAAGATGGGCTGCCAGGTGCGGCCCGCGTCGGTGGTCTTCCACACGCCGCCGTTGTTCACGCCGATGTAGAAGAGGTTCGGCTGCGACGGCACACCCACCGCCGCGACGGTGCGTCCGCCGCGATACGGGCCGATGGAGCGCCAGCGCATCTCCTCGAAACGCGCGGGATCGACCTGCGCATGCAGCGCGAGCGTGACGAAAAGGAGGACGAGGAGCGCGGCTCGTTTCATGAGCGCGAACGCTAGCACGGCGTTGAGCCGCGTTTGCGATCGTCCAGCGATCAGCGAACAGGTTCTCGTGTCCTGCGTTCCGTCATGGCGACGAGGATGATCATCACCACCGCGATGACGGCCGACGATGTGATGCGGCTCAGCGCGAAACCGCCCTCATTGTGGGGCTTGGTCAGCGTGTCGCCTACGGTCGCGCCGAGTGGTCGCGTCAGTACGTATGCGGCCCAGAACAACCAGCCTTTGCTGATCGAGGTGAAAAAATACGCTGCAGCGATCAGGGCCAGCAGCACGGCGAACAGCAGCGCGCCTCGCTGAAACCCGAATCCCGCGTCATCGGCCACGTAATCGCCCAACGCCGTTCCGAGGGTATTGGAGATCAGAATGGTGACCCAGTAGAACAGTTCATCACGGACATTGTGGATGTTCTGGTACTCGATCCGGCCGGCCGTCAGGCGCCACGCCAGCAACACGACGACGACCGCAATCGAAAGCGCGATCGATGACGCGACATAGCCGACTCCCAGCGTCCGATCGATGAAGTCGGAAGTGGTCGTCCCCACCGTCGTGGTTGCGACGACGACCGACCAGTAGATGGCGGGATGGTAACGGTCGGTCCGGATCTGCGCGGCCAGTGCGACGGCGAAGAATGCCAGGAAGATCAGCGAGCTGACGGCGTATCCGAGGTTCAGCGTCATCGAGAGCGCGTCGCCGCCGGTTTCGCCGAGGGTCGTCGCGCAGATCTTCACCAGCCAGAACCCGAGTGCCACCTCGGGGACCTTGCTGGTCAGGTCGCGCCCGTTCTGAGTCACCCCCAGAACACCCCGGAGGGATCGGCGATCACCTGCTGAAGAAGAGACTCGATGTTCGGAGAGGCCGGCGCGCTGGAGACGCGATGCCATTTCTCGTTGTTGTCGCCCCAGTACAGCGTCCACACCCCTTTGCTTGCCGAGTAGCGGAACTTCGCCCTCGGCATGGCAGTCCAGTCCGCAGGATTCAGGAACGATGGCCGCTTCTCGATCAGCAACGCGGAGTTTGCGTCGAATGCGTACTCATACCGCAACTGGTCGGCGACGGCTTCGGAGGAATGCCGCTGGCAGAATTCGGACAGACTGACTTCGGCGGCAGCGCGGATTTCTTCTGGTATGGCCATGCATGTACCTCGATCGTTGAGCGGCACGCCTCGGATCGATGCGCGGGCGCATCGTATGCGAGAACGCCGTCCGGACGCGGACGTTCTGCGGGCTCATGCGGCGAGACGCTGACGTGGTGATGATACCGGCACCGAGGAGCAGAACACCTGCGCGGCCCGCGAACGCTCCTCGAGCGGGTTTATCATGGGCTCGCCATGAAAAAGCTTCTCGCCTTCCTCCTGATGTTCACGCTCACCGCGTGCGCGACCGTGCAGCACGGGCCGGTGCAGCGCATCGCCGTGGATAGTGAGCCGCAGGGAGCGGTGGTGCGGACGGCGCATTGCGGGCCGGGGGCCACGAAGGAAGTGCGCACGCCGGGCGAGCTGTGGGTGAGCCGCCGCGCGGAGCATTGCACGCTCACGTTCACGGCGCGCGATCACTACGCCGAGCAGGTCACGCTGCATCGGGAGATGGCTCCGGAGTTCTTCGAGAACGCGGACGCGGCGGCGGTCGTCCTCGACGAAGGTCCCGGCGAGTGGCTCCCGTGGTTCGTGTTCGGCACCGTCCTCGCCGGCACGGGCTTCGCCGTCGACACGGCCACGGGCGCGCTCTTCGAGCAACATCCGCGAGAAGTGTTCGTGAACCTCGAGCCCGTGCAGCCCGAGGCGCAGGAACAAGCGTCGAATCAACGGTAACGCGTGCTCCGGTCCCTCCTCATCGCCGCGTGGGTTGCGTTCGCGGCGAATGCTGCGACGATCACTCTTCGCACTCTTCCTTCGTCGACGATCGATGCCGAGCATGACGCCGAGAGCGAGCCGATGCCGCTGCCGGTCCTCGCGTCGTGGCATGGCGGGATTGCGGCGGAGGAAGTGCGAACGTCTGCCACCGCCGCGGAGCCCGCGTTGCTCGCTTCGTTCGCAGCGCTGGGCGATGACGGAACGGTCATTCCGCCCGACACGAACGGCGCTGCCGGTCCGGATCACCTCGTGGCCATGCTGAACACGCAGTTGCGCGTGCAGACGCGCAGCGGCGCCGAGTTGCGCACGGTCTCCACGCGGTCGATCTTCGACGCGGTGCGCAACAACGGGCGCGTGTTCGATCCGCGCGTCGTGTTCGACGTGACGTGGAATCGCTGGATCGTCTGCGTGGTCACCGATCAGCGCCGGCTTCCCGACAATCCGAAGCGCACCGGATCGGCGTTGCTGCTCGCGGTGTCGCGGAGCGCGGATCCGATGGGGGAGTGGGATCTCAGCCGCTACGAGTCCGCCGAAGGGGTGTGGCTCGATTATCCGCAGCTCGGATATGACTCGAACCGCATCGTCGTCGCCACCAACGTCTACGACGTCGACGACGACAGCTTCGTGCGCGCGTCGGTCTTCGTCATTCCGAAAGCGCCGGGCGCGTACGCGGTGCGCATCGACGACGCGATCGTGGGCGGCGGACTGGCTCCGACGGTGGCCATGCATCCGACGTCGAGCGTGTTTCTCGTGCAGCGCGTGAACGGCAACTCGTTCGGACGCGGCATCGTGCGCATGTTCGCGATCTCGAACCTGCGGCTCTCGTTCATCGCCGCCGCGACGTCGACGCGCACGTGGGCGCTGCAGGGTCTGGCCGATCGCAAGGACTTCGCGCCGCAGCTCGGACGCGAAGACCGCATCAGCGCCGGCGACGATCGCATCCTGCACGCGGTCTACCGCGGCGGCTACGTGTACGCGGTGCAGAACGTCTACGTTCCCGCCGACAACCCGCGCCGCGCCGCCGTGCAGTGGTGGCAGCTCCGCCTCGACGGCACGGCCGCGCAACGAGGCATCATCGAAGACACCTCGAACCAGGTCTTCTACGCGTATCCAAGCCTGGCCGTGAACCGCCACCAGGACATGCTCATCGGCTTCACGCGCTTCAGCGCGAACACGTACGCCTCGGCCGCCTACGCGTTTCGCGCCGGTACCGAAACGACATTGACCGCGCCCGTGATCTACAAGGACGGCGAAGCGCCGTACTACCGCTTCGACGGCGTGCGCAATCGCTGGGGCGACTACAGCGCGACGGTGGTCGATCCGATCAACGACACGGACTTCTGGACGATTCAGGAGTACGCGGCGACGCCAAGCGGCGGAATCGACCGTTGGTCAACCTGGTGGGCCTTCGTGCGCCCACCGTCGATCGCACGCCGGCGTACCTCTCGCCATTGAGCGTTTGTCGCTTCCGCTGGGAGACGACGGGAGGCGCCTCCGGCGGGCCGGCACGGCCGGCAGCGCTTACGGCAACACGTGCGGCTGCCGAGAGCCGCGTTCAGCGCGTACACCGTGCGTCCAGGCTGGGCCAACAAGCGCTGCCGCCCGTGGCGGCCCGCCGGAGGCGCTCCGGTCGTGCTCCAGCGGAGCGACAAACTTTCAATTGGCCGGAGGGCACTCCGGCGCGCGCGTCGGAGTGCCCGTGTAGTGCCGGATCGCCTGTTGCGGCTGCGCGCCCGTCCACCAGTTCCAGACCGCGTCGTGCCAGCTGATGCCGGCGAGTTTCGTGCGGAAGACGCGGTCGTCGTTCGTGAACGATTCGTGGTCCGTGCATTGCGGCGCGAAGAAGCCCGGCGTCGCGCCGCGCGCTTCCTCCGGAATGGGGGGATTGCGGAATTCCGATTCCACGCGCTGGGCGTAGGTCGAGAAATCGCCGAAGCCCGTTTCCACGAAGCTGCCGCCGATCTGTTCGTCGAGCAGGTCCTGGCGGTTGAAGAACGGCGTCGAGAGGTGATGCATGTTCACGTGCTCGCCGTCGCTGCAGCGCCATTCCGTGCCCGGCGCGTGCAGGGCGTGCCAGTTCATGCACGAGTCGTCGTAGCGTGCGCCGCGCAGTCCGATCTCGATGGCCTCGCGCGACGCCTTCGTGACCGACTCGTACGAGCAGCCGCGCGCGGGGTCCTTCTCGCACAAGGTGGTGTGTGTCCAGTCGCGCGTCTCGCCCTGGGTCGAGTAGACCGCGTCGATCACGCCGCGGATGATCAGCGAGGGATTCGTGTTGCGGAGTCGCGTGGCCACGCGATCGAGATTCAGGCGCGCGCCTTCGCCGCCGGCCGAAGAGCCGGCGAACATCACCTGCGTGGCGGAGTCGAGATCCGGCCACGGAGAGCTCGTCGCCGATTCGTCGGCATCGCCGGCGGAGTGACGGGCCACGCGGCGCCGCACCGAAGGACCCGAGTTGCGCAGCGTATCGAGCACCGCGTCGATGATGCGCGAGCCTTTGAAGTGGATCTCGAACTCGCGCGTGATGTTGCCTTGCGATGCGGTGACCACTCGTGTGGCCGTGCCGGTCCAGGTGTCCGAGCTGCAGTAGTAGATGAGGACGCGGTTCCACGAGCCGAAGTTGTTCTCCGGGCCGGGATTGAGAAAGCCGACGCCGCGGATCTGCGCCTTGGACGCCGAGGTGGACATCTTGTCGTAGCCGTAATTCGAGTCGATGCTGCACCAGCGCTCGCCGCACGACTGTCCGTCGAAGCAGTCGCCGCCACCCTGCAGGAAGATGATCCACTTGTCGCGATCCTCGGGCTTCGAAAACGCGCCGTAATAGAAGACCGCCGGCGTGCCGTCGTTGCAGATCGCCTCGGGAAACAGGTCGTTGTCGACGACGTGGCGCGTGAGATCCGTGCCGGCGCCGAGGCCGCCGACGATGCCGATCTTGCCGCAGGGGAGGACCTTCGAGATCGATTCCGCCGCTGCGGCGGGAAGACATACCGCGGTCAGCAGGAGCACGGCACAAATTTTCTGCATGCGCGAATTCTAAGGGATCGAAGGACCTTCCCCCGCGCGGAGCACCGTAAGAAGGTCCTTCGACTCCGCTCCGCTTCGCTCAGGAT
>DATLBM010000518.1:0-8451 GCA_035526885.1 Thermoanaerobaculia bacterium
CGCGTCCGCGAACCGCGCCTGATCGAGAGCTGCCCGCGCGCTGCGCCTGGCGTCTTCCGGGGTCGGTGCCGCTGCGGCCGCGACGAAAAGCAGCGCGGCCAGCAGCGGCAGAAGTCTACGGATAAACCGGCGTCCCATTCCCTTCCACCGAGCCGATGGTCATCGAGCCGCCGTCGGGCGATGAGATGCTCTCATCATTCTCACCGCCGCCTTCGAGCGTCTCGTTGGCGCCGAGGGCGATGCGGAGCAGGTTCACGCGGCGGCGTCCCGGCTTGAGCATCAGCTCTCCGAAGCGGACCGTGCCCAGTCCGGGGACGTGCACCTTGTGATGGCGATTGGCGATGTCGCCGTGCACTTTCTCGACGAGCGACCCGTGCAGCGCGCGCTTCTCGCCGATGAGCTTCTTCAGCTCGTCCTTGTCTTTGGCGTTGAAGCGCTGCGCCAGGGCGGCGATGTCGTCCGGCGCGACGACGCCGGGAGGCAGACGATGCTCGGCGGAGTCGAGCACGTCGCCGAGCTGGTTGTACCGCTTGAGACTGCCGACGCACAGGTCGATCGCCGGCACCACTTCGTGCCCCGCGACGCGCACGTCGCGATACGACGCCTCCAGCTGGAAGTCGTGGTCGTCGTCGCCGTCGCCGTCGCGATCCGCATGGATCGACGTCACGGTCCCGCGCAACTCACCGATGGCCAGCCGGTCGAAGACGCAGAGGTCTTTGATGTAGACGTAGGTGTAGGTGGTGAACTCCTTGGGACCGGTCCGCTGGCCGGACACGCGCGTTTCCGCGTGCGAAAACGACAGTTCCTCGGAGAAGTAGCTGCTGACGATCGTCTTCCCCTCGCCGCCGGTCGGAGCGAGAGCGACCGAGGCCAGGCTGGGGATCGTCGTAGTGATGCCGCGCGTCTGAATGACGCCTCCGGCACCGAGAGCACTCGCGTTGTACGTGAATTCCATCTCTCCCTCCTTGCGTGCGTAACCGTTACCGCGTTGACGTGGGGCGTTTCACGGTGAAGCGGGCACTGGTGATCGGATGCTTCCCTGACGGATCATTCGTTCCGTGGATCACCAGCTCATACGCGCCCGGTTCCGGATCCGGAAGCGTAATTCGGATCAATGAGTCTTGCGGCCTGACCAGGAGGTAGCTCGCGATGCGCGAGCTCCCGCGGAAGATGCTCACCCGCACTTTTTCGGAGGACGCGGGGAAATCCATCTCCAGCTGTCCGTCCTCACCGTCGGCGAGCACCAACGTGTTCTCGGCGGGGATCTCGGCCCCGCGAACCGCCTCGGGCTGCAGAAGTGCGAAGTCGGCGATTGCCATTGGTGCGACAGCCGCCGGCCCGCGCAGCAACAATCCCCCGTTCACCGCCAGCAACGCCGCCGCTGCCGCGGCCGGGATCCACGCCAGGAACTTGCGGCGCGGATGCGCGGTGATCGGCACGACCGGCGCAGCCGGCTCCGATTCCGAGCGCACCAGGCGGCGGCCCCCGTCCATGAGGCTCATGCCCAGGCGGACGTCTTCGGCGCACGTGGCGCAGTCGAAGTAGTGTTCCTCGAAGGCGTCCGCCTCGGCCGCGGTGAGAAGGTTCAACGCGTAGCGGTCGGACGCGTTCGATTGCAGGGCTTCATTGTGATCCATGGGCATGTCTCATCCCGATAGTGACGAATTCCCCGGAAACGTTTCATCGATCTGCATCCGCCCGCTCTTGCGCCGGAGAAAAAACATCCGGAACTTGTCTTTGGCGCGGTGGACGAGCACGCGAAGGTAGTCGCGATCGACGCCGTAGCTGCGGCAGATCTCCTCCTTCGTCTTTTCCTCGATGAAGATGGCGCGGAGGATGTCCGAGTCGCGCTGGGGCATGGAATTCAGCACGCGGCGCACGCGCTCGGAATTGCGCGCGCTGTCGAGCGAGGCAGTGGTATCGACGGCGTCCGGAATCTCCACCGCGTCGTCGCTGAGCGGCTCGGTCCTGCCTTCCGCGCGGTAGTACTCCATCAGCACGCGGTTGCAGATCGCGTTCACGAACGCGCCCAGCTTGCCGGCTTCGCGCAGGTCGCCGAGGTGCTCGAAGCAGCGGACGAAGACTTCCTGGCGTACCTCGTCGATTGCGTCGATGGAGGCCAGGCGCCGTCGCAGCTTCAGCAGCAGGAGGTCCCGGAAATACGCGTGGAAGTGTGCCGCCGTGTCCCGATCACCTTCTCGCAGACGCCGCACGTAGTCGTCGTCAAACACGAAAAGTTCCATTTAGGTGTCTTCGTACTTTACTGCAAATCCCTCGGGGCGGATGACAGGAGTGGTGTTTTTAGACGGAGGGATGGAGACGCTGGAGGAGCCGGCGGATGGCCGCGTGTCCCGAGGCAACGTCGACGTCGCGCTGCAGGAGAGGAAGGTAGCGCTCGGTGAAGCTCGCGTCCGCGTTCGCGCCGAACATGCGCTCCACGCGCGCGACGATCGCGTCGACGTCGGACCGCTCGAAGTCCGTGCGCGAGAGCGAGTCGATATCGACGATGAGCGAGGTCATGGGACGCAGCCACTCGAAGAACGGCTCCTCCTGCAGGAGCTGCAGCAGGTGCGTCGGACCATTCACCGGCGCGACGTTCGCCGCGTACTCGTCACGCGCGGCGTCGATGAGCGCGCGATGCATCGGCATCAGCTGCTTCCACAGGTCCCGAAGCGCGGCGCGCAATTCGGCGCGCGCGGGATCGTCGGGCGTGTGCATCATCCGCGCGTACAGGTCTTCTTTCTTCATGGTTGGGATCCTGGAAAATCACGCCTCCACGGTTGGCTGGGGAAGGGTTGGGTAGGCAGTGAGCCAACCGTAGAGGCCGTGAAAGCGGAATTGCTGCAGCTCAGGAGTCACAAGGATACGCTCCAAGAACAATGCCTGCAACGGTTGCGGTCCGCGGAGCGCGCGAGTAGAATCCGCCGCCGCTGCGGAATGAACCCCCCGGTTCGGCCGTTAGCGTTCCGTGCTCGCACCCATAGCTCAATTGGATAGAGCATCTGACTACGGATCAGAAGGTTAGAGGTTCGAGTCCTCTTGGGTGCACCAATCCCGATTCAAAACACGGCGGGCTCCGGCCCGCCGTAATACTCTTTGACAGGTGAATCAGGTGCAGTGGATGGAAGCGGCCTTCGCGCTCGCTGACGAAGCCGCGGCGGACGGAGAGATTCCGGTCGGCGCGGTGATCGTGGATCGCGAAGGACGGATCATCGGCCGCGGACGCAACCGCCGCGAGTCCGGAGATCCCCTCGGACACGCCGAGCTCTACGCGATTCGCGAAGCCTCCCAGGCCGTCGGCGACTGGCGGCTCGAAGGAACGACGATGCTGGTCACCCTCGAGCCGTGCGCCATGTGCGCGGGAGCCCTCGTGAACGCACGCGTGGAGCGTCTCGTGTTCGCGGCCTACGATCCGAAAGCGGGCTTTTGCGGCTCGCTCGGCAACCTGGTGCAGGACGCGCGTCTCAACCACCGCCTCGCAGTCGAAGGCGGATTCATGGAAGAGAAATCGCGCGCCATGCTTCAGGAGTTTTTCCGCCAGCTGCGCCAGCGCGATCGAACGGAGAGGTGGCAGAGCGGTTGAATGCGGCGGTCTCGAAAACCGTTATACCTTTACGGGTATCGAGGGTTCGAATCCCTCCCTCTCCGCCATTCGCTTCGCGAAAATTGAGAATGAAGAATTGAGAATTGAGAATTTTCTCAATTCACAATTCTCAATTCGACGGCTGCAAGCCGGAGAGATGGCCGAGTGGCTTAAGGCGCACGCTTGGAAAGCGTGTGTACGTTAACCCGTACCGTGGGTTCGAATCCCACTCTCTCCGCCAGGCGGCACGCGCGAATCACCAACACAAAACCAGGCCCGTTGTGATGAGCCCGGGTCCTGTGCAGCAGGAGCAACGAACCGCGTCAGGTCCGGAAGGAAGCAGCGCTAAGGTGCCTACCCTGCGTGACACAGTCAGGCCTGGGCTCTTCTCAGCGGGCCTTCCCGTTTCCCATTAAACTGCGCCCCTCATGTCCTACCAGGCGCTCGCGCGCAAATACCGTCCGCAGACGTTTCACGACATCGTCGGCCAGGAGACCGCGGTGCGGACGCTGCACAACGCCATCGAGTCGAACCGCATCCATCACGCCTACCTCTTCTCCGGCGTGCGCGGCATCGGCAAGACGACCACCGCGCGCATCCTGGCCAAGGCGCTGAACTGCATCAAGGGTCCGACCACGGAGCCGGACAACGAATGCACGATGTGCCGCGAGATCACCGAAGGCATCGACATGGACGTGCGCGAGATCGACGCCGCGACCTACACCGGCGTCGACAACGTCCGCGAGCTCCGCGACGTCTCACAGTTCCAGCCCGCGCGCGACCGCTATCGCATCTTCATCATCGACGAGGCGCACATGCTCTCCACCGCCTCGTGGAACGCGCTTCTGAAACTGATCGAGGAGCCGCCGCCGCACGTGGTGTTCATGTTCGCCACCACGGAGATGCACAAGGTGCCGCAGACGATCCTGTCGCGCGTGCAGAAGTTCATCCTCCGCAAGATCACCCTCGACGATCTCATCGAACGCCTCGAGGACATCTGCAAACGCGAAGGCATCACAGCCGAGCGCGCGGCACTGGAGATCGTGGCCCGCCGCGGCGAGGGCAGCGTGCGCGACTCGCTTTCGCTGCTCGATCAGATCATCGCTTTCTCGGGCCGCGCCGTCACCGCCGAAGACGTGGCCACGATCCTCGGCCTCTCCGACACGAATTTCTTCGCCCGCGTGGTCACGCTCGCCGGCGAAGGCGATCACACAAGCCTTCTCGAAGCGTTGCAGGAAGCGTCGGACGCGGGCCGCGATTTCAAGATGCTCTATCGCGACCTGCTGAACTTCGTGCGCAATCTCCTGCTGCTCACGGGCGGCGCGCCGGACTCGATGCTCGCGGCGTCACCCGAGGATCTGCCGACGATGCGGGCGGTTGCGGAGAAGTTTTCGTACACCGAACTGCTGCGCATCGCCAACCTGCTCCTGCGCGACGACGAGACCGTGAACAAAGCAGAGCATCAGCGGCTGGCAGTGGAGATCGCGCTGCTGAAAGCGGCGACGTTCCCGCGATTGAAGAGCGTGGAATCGGTGCTGGCGGGAGATACGAGCGCGCCCACGCCAAACGTAAGACGGGCTTCAGCCCGTCCCGCCGCACCCACGCCACCAAAAGCACCGCAGGGACGGGCTGAAGCCCGTCCTACGTCGGGCTCCCTCCTGGACGCCATCAAAGCCAAGCGCCCGCGACTCGGCGCGTACCTCGACGACGCCTTGGTGGAGCGCAACGGCGCCAAAGTCGTCATTCAACTCAAAGACCCGTTCCACGTCGACTCGTTCAACGACGCCCGCGCGGCGCTCGAAGACATCGCCGCGGAGCACTACGGCGAGCGCGTTACGGTCGAAGCCAGACTGCAGGAGTCCGAGCCCACGCCCACCGGCCGCCGCGCCGAAGACAAGCCGTCCGCGCTGCGCGACGATCCGGTCCTCAGCGCGTTCCGCAAGCACCTCGGCGGTGAGCTCGTGAAGGAGAGCAAACGATGAACATCAAACAACTCATGAAACAAGCGCAGCAGATGCAGGACCAGATGCAGCGGCAGATGTCCAACATCCGCGTCGAAGGCACCGCCGGCGGCGGCATGGTCAAAGCGGAGATGGGCGGCAACAAAGAGCTGATCTCGATCACCATCGACAAGGAAGCCGTCGATCCGAACGACGTCGAGATGCTGCAGGACCTGGTCAAGGCCGCGGTCAACGAAGCCTCGCGCAAAGTCGACGAGGAGATGCAGTCGTCGATGGGCTCGATGATGCCCGGCGGGATGAAGATTCCGGGTTTCTAGTCGTCGTTCGGGCGACTCTCCATGACCGCTCCTCCGCTCGCCAATCTGATCAACGAGTTGACCAAGCTCCCGGGCGTGGGCGGCAAGTCCGCCGCGCGGCTGGCGTATCACATCCTCAAACGCCCCGCGGGCGAGGCCGAGGCGCTGGCCACGGCGATTCTGGACGTGAAGGCGAAGATCTTCCGCTGCTCGGTGTGCAACAACATGACGGACGTCGAGCCGTGCGCGATCTGCGCGGACGCCCGTCGCGATCCCTCGGTCATCGCCGTGGTCGAGGAAGCGTTCAACATCCAGACGATCGAGCAGACCCGCGATTTCAAAGGCGTCTACCACGTCCTCCTCGGCGCGCTCTCGCCGCTCAAGGGCGTCGGACCGCAGGACATCGACGTGGCGGGACTGGTCAAGCGCGTGCAGCAGACGAATCCGCGCGAGGTCATCATCGCCACGAACCCGAACGTCGAGGGCGAGGCCACGGCGCTGTACATCGCGCAGCAGCTGCGGCCTCTGAACGTGCGCACGACGCGGCTCGCGTTCGGCCTGCCGGTGGGTGGCGATCTCGAATACGCGGACCAGGTCACGATGAGCAAGGCGCTGGAGGGGCGGAGGGAGATTTAGCTTCAACTGTGCTATACAGTTGCGTCCCTTTTTCACGGGCAAAACATGAGGAACAATGGCCGCTCCTGATCTCGTGATGTACGAGGAGGAGTACCAGCAGATCAAGGACATCCTTCATCGTCTGCAGGTCGACTCCAACTCGAAGATCGTCTTTCTCGTCGACAAAAACGGGCAGCAGATCGCCGTCATGGGCGACATGCGCGGCGTCGATGCGACTTCGCTCGCCTCGCTGACCGCCGGCAACGTCGCGGCCACGGACGGACTGGCGAAGCTCATCGGCGAAAAAGAGTTCTCGATCCTCTTTCACGAGGGTGAGCGGGACAACATTCACATCTCTCTGGTCGCGCAGCGCGTCATTCTCGTGGTGATCTTCGACGAGAAGTCTTCGCTGGGCCTGGTCCGGCTGCGCGTCAAGAAGGCGTCCCAGGAGCTCGAGCGGACTTTCGAACAGCTCCTCAAAAAGGCGGAAGCGGAACGCGGCTCGATGGCGCACCGCTTCGATTCTCCGTTTGCCGAGATCACGGACGAAGACATCGACAGCCTCTTCAGCGAATAGCCTCCATGACGTTCATCAATTACGCGGCGCGTGAGATCAACTGCAAGATCGTCTACTACGGCCCCGGGCTGTGCGGGAAGACGACCAACCTGCAGTGGATCTACGACAAGACCAATCCCCAGGCCAAGGGGAAACTGATCTCGCTGGCCACGGAAACGGATCGCACGCTCTTCTTCGACTTCCTCCCGCTCGACCTGGGCACGGTCCGCGGCTTCAAGACGCGCTTCCACCTCTACACCGTCCCCGGCCAGGTCTTCTACGACGCCTCGCGCAAGCTCATTCTGAAAGGCGTGGACGGCGTGGTGTTCGTCGCCGACTCGCAGGAAATGCGCATGGAAGCGAACGTCGAGTCGCTCCAGAACCTGGACAAGAATCTCAAGGAACAGGGCTACGACCTCAAGCAGGTCCCCTACGTCCTCCAGTTCAACAAGCGCGACCTGCCTACGGCGCTGCCGCCGGACGAGATGTACCGCCAGCTCAACTTCAAAGGCGAGCCGACCTTCGAGGCGGTGGCCATGAACGGCACGGGCGTGTTCGACACGCTCAAGGCCGTGGCGAAGCTGGTGCTGACGGAGCTGAAGAAGAAGTAGGTGCGCGCGCTTCGCGCGCGCTGTTGTCGGTTTTCCACCCGCCCGCACACCCGTTGCTGGGTTCGTTGTGCGTCTCGGTGGCAGCCCACATCACGCCGCCCCACCACGAACCAGCAACGGGTGGGCGGCCGGCGGAAAACCAACAACGGGCGAGCGCTAAGGCGCGAGCGCCTGCAACTCCCCTTCGCTGAACTCCCGCAGGTCTTCCTGCGCTTTCGCGGCTTGCGCCTGCAGGCCGGCGGCGCCGTAGCAGATCACGCGCATCTGCAGCACCGACGCGTTCCACGGCACGTTCGGCTCGTATTCGCGCAGAGCGGTCAGCGTCGCCGTGCCGCACTTGCGCGCTTCCCAGGCGGCGGCGAGATACGCGCGGCCGCGCGGGTTCTCCAGCAGATACGCCGCATACGGTTGCGCGAGTGCGTCGAGCACTTTGTCGGCGGACCGCGGATCGCGCGCGGTTTCCGCGGCGGTCGTGATCGCGGTCTGCATGATCGAGAGGAGCGGCCACGGATCTTCGCGATAGCGCGTGAGCGCGCTGGCGAGCAGCGTCCCGGCGCCTGCGAAGTCGCCTTTTCTCGAAAGAAGAACGCCGCTCAGCGCGTCCGCCTCGACCGGCTCCCAGGGGCGCAGCGCCTCGATGTACGGCGTCGCGGCCTCGTCGCCGCCCAGGGCCAGGACGTGGGCGAGCATGGCGTGGTCGAGTGAGCTCACCGGTTGCCACGGCGTGGCTCTCCACGAGGCGAGCGCGCCGGCGTAATCAGCCGAGTCGTATTTACGCGCGAAGTCGTTTTTTGGCAGCGGCGATCGCAACCAGGAGATCGACGCCTTG
>DATLBM010000519.1:0-12692 GCA_035526885.1 Thermoanaerobaculia bacterium
GCGGTGTTGAAGGCGCGGTGCGGCGCCCGTCCGCTCTCGTCGTCGACGACGACGAATCGGTCCGGTCGCTCATCCGGTGCATCCTCCGCCGTCAGTCGTTCGATGTGGACACGGCCTGCGATCCGGACGATGGCCTGGCCATGCTCGAGACGAACGACTACGACGTGGTCGTGCTGGACCTGCGCATGAACGATCGTCGCGCCCTGGCGGTGCTCGAATATCTGCGCGATCGCGCTCCGCGGGCTCCTCGCCGGATCGTCATCGTCACCGCCGCGATCTATTTCCTGAGGCATGATCTTCCCGCCGCCGTCTGCCGCGTGCTGGCCAAGCCGTTCGACATCGACGACCTGGCGACGGCCGTTTCGGAATGCGCCGGGGACCGCGAGAACTAAGTCCGTCTGCCTCGCCGGCGATCGCGCCCGTCGAGCCGCACCGCGCCGCTCACGTAGTGGCCGAGCTGCAGCACGTCGAAAGGCTTGAAGAAGATGGCGTTGACGATGCTCGGATCGAGATCGCGCAGCGCGTCGCGGCCCGCCGCGCTCATGATCACGATCGACCGCGGCCGCCGCGCCGGATGATCGTGCAGCCACTGCACGAGCTCCCAGCCGGTCACGCTGGGCATCATCAGGTCGAGGACCACCGCGTCCCACATCTCCGCCTCCAGCGCCTGCAGCGCCTCGGCGCCATCACCGGCCAGCCGCACGTCCAGTCCGCGCCGCCGCAAGGTGGCGGCGAGGAGCCGTCGGATGGCCGCGTCGTCTTCGGCGACCAGCACGCGAGGCAGGGGAGGAGAGTTCACGCTGCGAGCGCTACAGCAGGCGCCGTGCCGTGCCGCCTCTTGCACTCGAGGTCGTGCACAGATGCCTGTGCGGACTGGCCCCGGCGTTGCTATGGCTTCCGGCATGAGCCGCGCGACGCACCGGACAGGCCCCCTCTGCCCTCGTCGGGCCTCTGCCTTCGGGGCCGTACACCGGCAGACCTAGAACCATGTTCATGCGCGATCACTCCCGGTGTACGGCCCGACGTGTGTCTACGGGGGTTCGGCAATGACCGCCGCACGGCGTGCGCTGGTGGTGGATGACGACGCCGGGATCCGCATCCTCGTCACGCGCATCCTGTCGCGGGACGGCTACGCGGTCGACGCGGTGCGCGACGGAGCGGAGGCCATCGAGATGGTGTTGCAGCACGCGTACGACGTGATCGCGCTCGATCTGATGATGCCGCGCATCGACGGATTCGGGGTGGTGAAGTACCTGGTCGCGAACCGTCCCGAGCTGCTGAAGAAGGTCATCGTGATGACGGCGTACGGCGCGCAGGCGCTGACGAAGGTGTGTCCGCCGGTGGCGCGCTTCATCGAGAAGCCGTTCGACGTGGCGCGTCTCCTGACCGAGGCGGCGGAATGCGTGGCCGGGGACGCCGGGGAAACGCGTTAACGCGACCGCTGCGAGGCCTCGAACAGGAGCCGCGTTTTCTCGACGCGCCTGCGCAGGTCCTCGATCTTCGCGAACAGCTCGGCGGCATGGCCGGAGCGGGTGGCCGTGCTTTCCAGCGCGTCGTCGATGATCTTCCGCTGCCGCCGAATGTCGGCGGTGATGTCGTCCAGCTGCTGCATCGTCCGCGCTGCGTTCGTGCAATTTATCTGCCTGTTGGGTGTGACGGCGGCTGAGGGGCTCGAACGTTGAACGTCCCGCCCGCTGACCGTGAACTCGTCTCCCGATCGCCGCGAGAGCTCCGAACCCGGCCGTGCGCAACCGCTTCGCCTGCTCGTCGTCGACGACGATCCTGACTATCGGGCGTACGTGGCGGCGCTGACACGCAAGAGCGGTTTCTGGGTCGATGCGGCCGAGGACGGCGAGACCGGCCTGCAGCGCCTGGCGATCGGAAACTACGACGCCGTCATCATCGATTTCGAGATGCCCCGCCTCACGGGGCTGGAGATGATCGCGCGCGTCCGCGCCGACGAAGCGCTCAGGCCGATCTACGCGCTGATGCTCACGGGCCGCGAAGACCTGGATACGAAGCTGACCGCGCTGGAGACCGGGTTCGACGACTTCCTGACCAAGACGCTGTCCGAGCGGGAGATCGTCGCCAAGCTCGTGGCGGCCCGGCGCGTGGCCACGCGCCAGCGCACGATGAGCGCGGCCGTGCGCGACCTGTATGGTCTGGCGACGCGCGACGATCTGACGGGCCTGTTCAACCGCCGCTTCCTGATCTCGGAAGTGGAGCGCATGCTCATCGAAGGCGCGGTGGTGAACATCGTCATCATCGATCTGGACGGCTTCAAGCAGATCAACGACCGCTTCGGCCACCTCGCCGGCGACGCGGTGCTGCGCGACGTCGGCACCGCGCTGCATGCGAACACGCGGGCCGAAGACATCGCGGCCCGCTTTGGCGGCGACGAGTTCATCGTGGTCATTCCGGGGGTGGACGTGGCCACGGTCGAACGCATCGCCGGGCGCCTCATCGCCGCCATCGGCGCGCTTCGCTGGGAAGGCGGGCAACCCTTCGGCATCGGCGCGTCGGCGGGCTTCGCGTCTTCGCGACTGCTGGAGAAGCCCACCCTGGCGCAGCTCGTCAATGCGGCAGACCGCGACATGTACAAGAACAAATGGTTGCGCAAGCACCCCGAACTCCGTCCGGAGCTGTACGAGTATCCGGCGCGCGAGCGCGACGTGCAGGAGCGGCTGCTCGAAGCGCCCGACGCGGGATTCGGCCGCTGACGCGGCGGCCGTGCGGAACGTAGTGGGCACAGCACGCGAGTCGCAGCAGCGCCGCTGAAATCGCGAAGCGTACCGGGCCGGCCTGCGCGTCCGTGGCTCGTGCCGTGCATCGCCGGAACATTGCGCGGTTCGCGCGACCTGGAGACTCAGACCCGTGGATGGATTGCCGAAAGTGCTGGTCGTCGAAGACGACGACGGGATCCGCAAGCTTCTGGCCATGGCGCTGCGCCGCCAGGCGCTGCACGTGGATGTGGCGGGAAACGGCGCGGAAGCCCTGCGCCTGTGCGCGGCGACCGAATACTCCCTGATCATTCTCGACCTCATGATGCCGGTGCTGAACGGCTTCGAGTTCCTCGAGGCCTTCGGCAAGACCACGCCTTCGGTGCGGCCCATCATCTTCGTGGTCAGTGCCTTCGACGACCGAGGGGTGAGCAGACTGACGTCTCCGCTCGTGCACGCGATCCTGCGAAAGCCGTTCGATGTCTGGCAACTCGTGATCACGGTGTGCGACGTGGCGTCAGCGTGGGCGGACGCGGCGCAGCCGGGAGCCGAGCCCTCGGGCGTGGCCGCCGCCGAGCACCGTCCTCCGGTTGCCTCGGTGTGTTGAGGCTCGACGTTCTACGATCGCCGCCGTAAGGGAGCTCATCATGCGTGCTCGGGCGCTCGCGTCGCATTCAAGCGTGGAATGCACTGCGTACCCGGCGCTCACGTGTGTTCGATCACGATCCCGATGCCGATCGCGATCAGGGCGAGGCCGCCCGCGACCTCCATTCCGCGTCCGAACCGCTCGCCGAGGAACCGGCCGAATGCGGCACCGGCCGCGCTGAAGAGCAGCGTCACCAGACCGATCATCGCGAGCGACAGGACCAGGGGCGTGCCCAGCGCCGGCAGCGACACTCCCACCGCAAGCGCGTCGATGCTGGTCGCCACCGCCAGCACGACCACCGCTCCGATGCCGTCGCTGCGCTGACGCTCGTCGCCGTCGCCGAATGCCTCCTTGATCATCTTCGTGCCCACTCCGGACAACAGGATCAGCGCGATCCAGTGATCCCACGCCGCCCACAAGCCGCCGAGCGTGGCCCCTCCGAGCCAGCCGATTGCGGCCATCAGCGACTGGGCGATGCCGAACGCGGATGCCAGTACCAGCCCGCGCCGCAGCGTCGCGCCCCGCACGGCGCCGGCGATGGCCACGGCCGTTGCGTCGGCCGCCACGCTGCACGAAACCACGAGGAGGGGGAGCGTTCCTTCAATCATCGGAGGCGACAGCGCGCCCAGCTTACATATCTTTCGCTTTCGCAAGCGACCGTTCGGCGTCGGCGACCGCTTGCGCGGTCTTCTTCGCTTCGCTCGAGGCCAGCCGTACTTCTTCTTTCGCTTCCGCGTAGCGCGCCTCGATCGCCTGTTTCTGCTTCTCCACCGCCGCGGCGCGCGCGTCGGCTTTCCTGAGCGCCGATTCCGCGCGCTCCGCATCGCGATGCGCGTCGCGCAGCGCTTTCTCCGCGGCCTGCATCGCTTCGTGCAGGCGGGCGCGCATCGCCGACGAATCTTCGACCGGTTTCGGAGCACGGAAGAGAAGCACCTTCGCCGCCTCGAGTTTTTTCCCGCTCATCAGCGCGGCAAGCGTGTCGAATCCCGGCGGGTCGAGATCGGCGGTCAGGCGGCCCGCTTTGGGGACGCCTTCCACGTGGCCCCATGCTGCCAGCGATTCCAGCGTGGCCGACACGCGACGCATCGAATCGGCTGACGCGGCATGTCCGCCTTCTTCGAGAATCGCCGAGGCTTTGGTCAGCAATGCCGTCGTCATCTGCTTCTTCTCTTCGATGAGCGCGCGGAGATCGGCGTTGACGAGCTGTCCGGTCTGCGCCTTGCGAACACGCTCGCCGAGCGTGAGCAGCCGCTCGATCGCCTTCGGGTCCCGCCAGTAGAGCTGGTTCACCGCCCACGCCGGCGACGACGGCTTGGCGAGCGCTTTCACGCGCTCGGCGTCGAGCGTCCGCCCTTCATTTTTCAGACGCTTCGCCAGTGCATTGCGAGCGGCAGTGAACCCGGCGAGGGAAAGTTGAAAGAGGGCGTCGATCTCCGCACCGATGTCCGACCCGCGCCTGGCCATGTTCTGTCGTCTCCTCCCCGGAGGTTAGCAGCAACGCGCGCTACACTGCGTGCTGCTCCATGGTCACCCGACCGACGCTCCAGGATCGCGCCGAGGCGTTGCGCGAACGCGAATTTCTCGGCGTGCCGATCGACGGGTTCGAGCGCGGGGGGCGGGAACAACTGATTTTCCTGCTCATGAATGGACTGTCGCCGGAGTCGAAAGTGCTCGACATCGGCAGTGGCGTCCTGCGGGCCGGCTACTGGCTCATTCATTTTCTGGAGCCCGGGTGCTATTTCGGGATCGAGCCTTCGCGGGAAAGACTCGATGCCGGCATCCACACCATCCTCGAGCCGGACACGTACGCCGCCAAGCGGCCGCGCTTCGATACGAACGCGAGCTTCGACACGTCCGTCTTCGGCGAGACGTTCGACTTTTTTCTCGCGTATTCGATCTGGACGCATGCCTCGAAGAAACAGATCGAGGTCATGCTCGACGGGTTCGTCCGCAACTCGAGCGCGAACGGCGTTTTCCTGACCACGTTTCTTCCCCCGCGCTGGCGGCATCCGGACTATCGCGGCGACGCGTGGGTGGGGACGAGCCATGAGTCGAGCGTGTCCGGCTGCATCCACCATCGTCTGGGCTGGATCGAGCAGGAATGCTCACGCCGCGGCCTTGCGGCGCGCATCCTCGGCGAAGATCAGACGCACGGCCAGACCTGGCTGCGCATTGCGCGGCGCGGACAGCCGCCCCGCGCGGGAGAGATCGTCGTGAAACCGCGCTGGCGGCGGCGGCTCGAACAAATCGTGCGGCGCCTGCGCGCTATCGCGCCTTGACCGCAAGCCGCCGCGCAATCCAGCGGATCGGCGTGCCGAGAAAGGGCTGGCGGAGGATGCGGTTGGCGAGGCCGAGGACGGGGAAGAGCTGCTCGCTGTCGGCGGGGCGGCCGAGGTCCGCGGCCAGGCGCTGCAGGTAACGGCTGGTGGCGAGAGCCTCTTCGGCGGGATCGACGACGGCCTGCCGCTGTTCGTCGATCGATTGGCGATAGAGATCGATGAGCGCGTCGATCATCGGCTCGTGCGCCGCCGTCTCGCGGATCGCGTCGGTGACGCGCGCGGCATCCGCGGGATCGTAGCGCTCGATCTCGCGGACCAGTTCCTCCGCGTCGAGGGCGCGATCGAGCGTGCGGATGCCGAAGTTGAGCCGGCGGAGCCGATCCAGCGCGTCGCGCGTGACCATCGGCCCGAGCCCCATCGCGTCGCACAGGACGACCGCGCTGCCGGTGGCCATCGCCTCGAGCGCCGATTTCGCCTTGGCGAACACGAGGTCGTACTTCCCCAGCACGCTCTCGGGATGATCGGTGGCGTTGCCGTTCGAGAATCCCAGCACGTCGACTGCGATGTTCTTCCGCGCGCAGGCTTTGCGGACGACGTCGAGATGCGTCATCTCGTTCGCGTAATTACCGAAGACGAGCGCTCGCGCCGGGCGCGGAGGCAGCGGACCGCGGCGCGGGAAGCGTTCCAGATCGACGGCGTTGAGCAGGACGGCCAGACGCTCTTCGGGAATGCCGCTCTCGAGCAGAAGGCGGTCGCGGCACGTGTCGTCGACGGCCACGAATCGCCGCACGCGTGGCACCTGCAGCGGCACCATGGCCCAGGAGAACCAGCTGTGGCAGACGAAGACCGCGGGCACGCCGGGGAAACGCTGCAGCGCGGCCAGCGTTTCGAGGTTGCTGTTGCCGTGGATGATGTCCGGCGCCGCGCCGATGCGCTCGAGATCGTCGATGACGGGAATGGTCTCCGCGCGCAATGCACTGGCGGCGGCTCCGAGTCGCGTGCTGTAGACGACGGCCTGATGGCCGCGGCGAATGAGGCCGCGGGCCAGATCGCGAACGTACGACTCGACGCCGCCCATGATCTCCATGCTGCGCACGGTGATCAGGACGCGCAGCGGCGCATTCACGCCGGAACCGCCAGAGGAACCCGCGACTCCGCAGCGAACGTCTCCAGCAGCGGCAGCACGTGCTCGCGAAAGCGGATCGCCTCGGCATACACGCCCGCGGCCACGCGGTCCGCGGCGAACTGCTCGTACTGCGGAGGGCCGTCGAACAGCGCGGGCTCGTCCCACCGTCGCACGCGCGTGAACGTCTCCGTGCGCAGAAAGTCCGTTCCGTGCTCGTCCAGCTTCTGCCGGAGCTCGTGCGCGAGTGGCGGGTACTCCATCGCGGCCTCGAGCTTTCGATTCACCGCGTCCGCATCGAGGTCGATGCGCATGTCGTCAGTGCCGAGGGCGCGGCCGGCGGTGGAGAACTCGAACTGCGGCGTGTCGGGTTGTCCGGCCATGCACAGCGCGGCGCCTGTCAGCCAGCGACAGAGATCGTGAACGGGGTTGTAGCCCTCGAGAGCATCGTGCACGACGTACGGCGGCGGCGCGTGCGAAAAGGCTCGGGCCAGCTCCGTGGTGAGCGCAACGAAGACCGCGGCGTCGCCATCGAGGAGCGCTCGGTACACCGCCGCGTCGCGATGGCGGCCGAAGATTCCTCCGTGCGTCGCGCCGGCGCGCGCGACGAGCTGTTCGCTGTAGTGCGTGCGCGGAATGGTCGTGCGGCCGGAGCCGTCGGTGAGCACGAACACTCGCGGAGTGAAACGGCTCATCCATCCATGGACCAGCAACTCGTGTCCGGGGTGTGCGACGAGGAGAATGGGGGCGGGACGACTCGATGCCTGCAAAGCGAGGCGAGTATAGCCCGCCGCCGTTACGCCGCGACTTCGTTCCGCGTGTCGCTGGTGATCCGTCCGTCGCGGATCTCCACGATGCGCGAGGCGCGCTTGGCCAGCGCCGGGTCATGCGTGATGATCACCAGAGTGCGGCCCGTTTTCCAGAGCTCCTGGAAGAGGCCCATGACGTCCGTGCCGGAGCTGGTGTCGAGATTTCCCGTCGGCTCATCGGCCAGGATGATGTCCGGATCCATGGCCAGCGCGCGCGCGATGGCCACGCGCTGCATCTGGCCGCCGGAGAGCTCGGTGGGCTTGTGATCGACGCGGTCACCCAGGCCGACGCGCGTGAGCAGGTCGATGGCGCGCTGCTTCCGTTCCTTCGGCGCGATGCCGCCGAAGAGCATGGGCAGCTCCACGTTCTCCTGCGCGGTGATGTGCGGGAGCAGGTTGAAGTTCTGGAAAACGAATCCCACGCGGCGGTTGCGGATCTCCGCCAGCTCGTCGCGCGTGACGCCGGCCACGTTGTCGCCGCCGATCTCATACTCGCCGTCGGAAGGCGTGTCGAGACAGCCGAGGAGATTCATGAGCGTGGATTTGCCGGAGCCGGACGGGCCGACGATGGCCACGAACTCGCCCGCGTTGACGTCCATGTCGATGCCTTTCAGCGCCTCCACTTTCACCTTGCCGGTGTCGTAGACCTTGCGAATGCCGGACATCCGGATGATGGTGCCGTTCTTCTGATTCATCGTTGCCTCATTCGTAGCGCAGCGTGGACGCGGGATCGATGCGCGCGGCGCGGCGCGCGGGGAAGTAGCCTGCCATGAGTCCGATCATGCCCAGGATCGCGGAAGTGGCCATGCCGATCTGCGGCGAGAGCGTGGGGTGTCCGAGAAACGACATGACCTCGCTGTCGAGCGGGATGAAGGTCATGGCCGCGACGAGCAGCGTGGCGATGATGATCCCCAGCGCGCCGCCCATGAACGTGTAGACCAGGGCCTCGAGCACGAACGGCCAGATGATCCACGACGACTTCGCGCCGAGGGCCATCTTCACGCCGATCTCGCGGGTGCGCTCCTTGATCACCGCGAACATGATGTTGGCCACCCCCACGCCGCCGATCAGCAGCGTGAGCGCGCCGACGATGCCCAGGAACATCTGGATGCCGCCGGTGATCATGCGGTTGACCTTCGCGCTCTTGACGGTGTCCCACGTGCCGAACGCGCGGTCGTCGGTGGGGTCGTAACCGAGCTTCGGCCCCATGATGTCGTTGAATTTCTTCAGCGCCGGCACCATGTCGTCGGGAGCCCTGGTCTCGATGAGCATGTTGTTCAGACGATCGCGTCCGAACTGCGCGCGCGCGGTGGTGATGGGGATGCAGGCGTGGTCCTTGTCCGGACCCTGGTAGCTGCCCATCTGCGTCTTGTGCTGCATGACGCCGATGACGACGTACGGCGCGTTGTTGATGAGGATGGTCTTGCCGACGGGATTCAGCTCGCCGAAGAGATCCTTGGCCATGTCGTCCCCGAGGAACACCACGCGGCGCCGCTGCTCCTGATCCTCGGGAGACAGGAATCGTCCTCCCGCGACCGGATAGTGCTTGCGCGCGTCGCCGTACTCCCAGTTCACGCCGTTCACGCGGCCGTTGATGGTCTTGCGCTCGTACGCGATGGCGGTGCGCCACGACACGATCTCGCCGATGACGGACTTGAGCTCGGGCATGCGCCCGCGCACGTACTCGAGGTCGTCCAGGCGCGGGCGGATGGGACGTCCGGGCGGCAGTCCGCGATACGCCTTGGTCGTTTCGCCGGGCCAGAGCACGGAGATGTTCTCGCCCATGGCGCGGCGGTTCTTGTCGAGCTGCAGCTTCAGTCCCTCGCCGAATGCGAGGAGGAGAAGGATGGCCACGGTGCCCCACGCGATCGCGGCGATGGTGAGGAAGGCGCGCTTCTTCTGGAGCTGCGACGCGCTCGCGAAGAGAGAGAGGACGACGTGGAAATCGCGTTTCATGTTGCTGGTTCCTGGTTGCCGGTTCCCGGTGCTGCATGGCCCGGGCGAACACTCGCCCGTAACCAGCAACCGGCAACCAGCAACAGGTTCGTCATAGTTTCATCGCCACCACAGGATCCAGTCGCGACGCATCGCGCGCAGGGAAGTATCCGGCCACCAGTCCGACGAGGCCCAGCGCCGCCGCGGTCAACACCGCCACGAGCGGGGAGAGCTCGGGCGCGCCGATGTACTCGATCGCGCCCGCGGTCAGCGGCGTGCGCGGGAAGATCCAGCACAGGCCGAAGGTGATGCCGAAGCCGATCGCGCCGCCCAGCGCCGTGACCAGCATCGTCTCGATCAGGAACTGCGTGAGGATGAAGCGCTGCTTCGCGCCGAGGGCCATCTTGATGCCGATCTCGCGCGTGCGCTCCTCCACGATGACGTTCATGATGTTCGACACGCCGATGCCGCCCACGATCAGCGTGAGCACGCCGATGATTCCCAGGAAGGCGTTGAACGAGAGCATGAACACGTCGAAGAAGTGGAACTGCTCGGTGGTGTCCCAGATCGACAGCGCTTCCTTGTCGTCCTTGGCGAAGCGCAGGCGGTGGCCGAACGCGGTGCGGATGCGCTCGATGAGCTGCTTCGATTCCGAGGCGTTCACGCCCTGCATGACGATGTTGTCGACGTACTTTTCGCCGGTCAGCGCCCGATACGTGGACGCGGGGATGAAGGCCTTGTCCTTGTCACGGCCGCTGTAGCTCGAGTCCTGCGGCTTGCTCTTCAGCACGCCCACGACGGTGAACGGCGACTGGTTGAGCAGGATGATCTTGCCGATGGCGTCGCTGTCGCCGAAGACGTTCTTCTTCAGCTCATCGCCGAGGAACACGACGCGGCGCTGATTGCCGTCGTCGATGGGGTTGACGAAGCGCCCGCCCGGATCGGGGATGAGGTTGCGCATCTCGCCGAACTCGGTGATGACGCCGGAGATGTCCACGGACACGGTCTTGGTGCCGTAATCCATGCGCATGGAGGTCATGTACTCGGGCGACACGCGCCGCAGCCCCTGCACTTCCTGGCGGATGGCGGCGACGTCTTCGTCGGTGACGCGCAGCCGCCGCCCCTTGCCGAGGCCTTCGTAGGGGATGGAGGTCAGCCCGGGCCAGATGATCATGATGCGGTCGCCGAGGCCGGCCGTGTTCTTCACGAGCTGCTTGTGCAGGCCGGTGCCGAAGGCCAGCATCAGCGAGATCGCAACGGTGCCCCAGACGATGCCGAAGATCGTCAGGAACGTGCGCAGCTTCTCGTTGCGCAGGTCGCGGTAGAGCTGGCGGAGAATGTCTTTCATGGTTGCCGGTTGCCGTGTTTCTGGTCAGTGCTCGCGGTGATGTGCCGTTGGTCGCTGGCTCACCGGCAACCGGCAACCAGCAACCTGGCAACGCGCGCGCCGCGCGCTACGAGATTTCCTTCGGCGGCCGCTCCACCACCTTCGTGCCTTTGGCCAGTCCGCTCACGATCTCCACGTTCAAACCGTCAGAGATCCCTGTTTTGATTTCCTTCTTGGTCGGTTCTTTCTTCGGATCGGCGTTCGGGATCTCCACGAACGTCTTCTTGCCGCCGTCTTCGAACGACACCAGCCGCTCCGGCAGCACGAGCACGTCCTTCTTCTCGCGGATGATGACGTCCGCGTTGGCGGAGTAGCCGGCGCGGAGGGTGATCTTCTGGCCGGGATCGAGCTCGATCTCGACGTCGAAGAGCGTGGCGCCTTCCTTCTGCTGCGCCTGCGGAGCGATGCGCTGCACGCGGCCGGTGACGACGTCGGTGGGCAGCGCGCCGACCTTGATGCGCGCGGTCATGCCCATGGAGAGCTTGCCGACGTCGATCTCGTCGACGGTGCCTTTGAAGATGAGATCGGACATGTCGGCGATGGTCGACATCTCGGTGCCGGGCTGATACGAGGTCAGGGGCACGATGGGATCGCCCTCGTTCACCGTGCGCGTGAGCACGGTGCCCGCGGCCGGCGCGCGGATGATGGATTCCTGCGCGTTGGTGGAGGAGAGGTTGCCGCGGCGCGTGAGCTCGCGATCCTGCCGGGCCTTCATCAGCGCGACGCGCGTCAGCTCGAACGCTTCCTTCTTGGAGTCGATCTCGGACTTGGGCAAGACGCCGCTGTTGGCCAGCTCGGTGGCGCGGTTGTACTCGGACTCGGCCCTGCGGAACGACGCCTGCGCGGACTCGACGCGGCGCTCGACCTCGGTGACTTCCAGCGGCGTGGGCGTGGGCGCGATCTCGAACAGCGCATCGCCGGCCTTGACCGTGTCGCCGACCTGCACCATGGCCCGGCGCACGATGCCGGAGATCTTCGACTTCACCTGGAACTTCTGCCGCGGCTGGATCTGCCCGACGGCCACTGCCTTCTCGACGATCGTGCCCTGCGTGACCTCGACTTCCTTGAGGCCGCCATCCTTCTTCTGCCCGTTACGAACGACGGCATACACGCCGACGGTGCCCAGAGCGAGGACGATCAGGAAAAGAAGGATCTTTCCGAGTCTCGACATGACGTAGCTCTCCTGTTGAATCGTTGTACGCCGGGAGTTCGGAAAAGTTGCGTGGGTGGGGGGAGGTTGGCGGTTGACGGTTGGCGGTTGGCGGTTCTCTGGCCGCACGGACACCGCAGACATCCCTCCTGCGCGGCCTGCGCGGCCGAACAACCGCCAACCGCCAACCGGCCTCATACTTCCCCCATGTCCGAGGAGGCGTACTCCGTCATCGCCATGCTCACGGCGCTCGCGTACGCCGTGGTGCTCTTTCTGCGGTGGCGGCAGGGGCGCATTCTGAAACGGATCATCAATTCGCTGACGGACGAGCAGCGCCGCCAGGTGGGGCTGCCCCCGAAGTCGGCCGACAGCGGGGACGGTTGACGGTAGCGCCGCACCTTCGCGCGGCGAGTCCTCACCGCTATCTCCACACGCGCCCATTCCCGGCGCGTACTTGATCAGTACGACCCGATCGCGGTCCCGGACGTCATCCGCAATGAGTTGCCCGGTCGACGGCGCGGTTGGGGCATCCCGCGGCGCGGCAAAGACGAGCGTCGCTGGCTCGCCGTTGGCGTAAAACCGGACGTAGCGATTCAACTTGGCCAGCGACAAGGTCGCGGCGCGCGGTTTGGTTCTTCGCGTC
>DATLBM010000520.1:0-3655 GCA_035526885.1 Thermoanaerobaculia bacterium
AGCGGAGTCCAAACACCGTGTCATCCTGAGCGGAGCGCAGCGGAGTCGAAGGACCTTCCCCGCGTGCCTCGCCTCGAAGTGGAAGGTCCCTCGACCGTCCTCCGCTTCGCTGCGGCGGCTCGGGATGACACCTGCGGTAACCCTCGCCGCGAAGTGGAAGGTCCCTCGACCGTCCTCCGCTTCGCTGCGGCGGCTCGGGATGACACCGGCGGCAACCCTCGCGGCGAAGTAGAAGGTCCCTCGACCGTCCTCCGCTTCGCTGCGGCGGCTCGGGATGACAGCTCCGGCAACCCTCGCCGCGCGCGCACGTAGAACACGCCATGCGTCGTGCGGCATGGTCCGTCATCCTCGCGATCGCGGCGATCAAGTTCGCGCTCGCGCTCTACGCCTCCGGTTTCTACCACTACTTCCGCGACGAGCTGTACTTCATCGCCTGCGGACGCCACCTCGACTGGGGCTACGTCGATCATCCGCCGCTGGTCGCGCTGTACGCGCGTTTCGGCGAGCTGTTCGGCGGATCGCTGCGCGGCTTTCGCCTGATCGCGACGATCTCCGGGACGCTGCAGGTCATCCTCACCGGCGTCCTCACCGCGCGCCTGGGCGGCAATCGCATCGCGCAGGCGCTGGCCTGCCTCGCCGTGCTCCTCGCGCCGATCTACCTCGGCATCGACTCCATCCTGTCGATGAATGCCGTCGAGCACGTGATCTGGCTCGCGTGCATTCTGATCGTCGTGGAGATCGCGAACGGCGCGAGCGAGAAGTGGTGGCTGGCGTTCGGCGCGCTGTCCGGCATCGGACTGCAGAACAAGCACTCCATGGTCTTCCTCGGATTCGCCATCGCCGTGGCGCTGCTCTTCTCGCCGCTGCGCCGGTCGCTGCTGCGCCCCTGGATCTACCTCGGCGGCGCGATCGCGGCGCTGATCTTCCTGCCGAACGTGATCTGGGAGATCCATCACGACTACGCGACGCTCGAACTGCTGCGCAACGTCAAGGAAACCGGCAAGAACGTCGTGCTCGCACCGCTGCCGTTCCTGAAGCAGCAGATGATGATGCTCAATCCCTTCAGTGCGCCGCTGTGGATCGGCGGACTGGTCTTCCTGCTGATGTCGAAGCGCTACCGCTTCCTCGGCATCGCGTACATCGTGCTCATCATCGCGTTCATCAGGCTCGAGGCGAAGGACTACTACGTCGCGCCGATCTATCCGCTGCTCTTCGCCGCAGGCGCGGTTTTCTTTTCGTCGCGGCGTGTACTTTGGATTCCCGCGTGCGTATTAGTGCTCGTGGGAGGTTTCATCGCCGTGCCGCTGGCGTTGCCGCTGCTGCCGCCGTCGCAGTACCTGGCGCTGCAGCGCAGGCTCGGGGTCAAGCCTCACAAGTCCGAGGTGTCGCATACGTCGGAGCTGCCGCAGATCTTTTCCGATCAGTTCGGATGGGAAGAGATGGTGGCGAAGGTCGCGCGCTACTACCACTCGCTGCCGCCTGAGGAGCAGAAGAAGACCGTCATCTACACAGGCAACTATGGCGAGGCCGGCGCAATCGATTTCTACGGCCGCAAATACGGCCTGCCGCCGGCGATCAGCGGACATCAGAACTATTTTCTCTGGGGCACGCACGGCGCGACGGGGGAGTCGGTGATCCTCGTCGGCGACGATCCCGATCCGGAGATGTGGGAGTCGCTGCGCATCGTCGACCGCACGTTTCATCCGTACGCGATGCCGGAAGAGAATGGCCCGATTCATCACGGCCGCGGCTTGAAGCAGCCGCTGGCCGAGGTGTGGCCGAGCGTCAAGCACTGGAGGTGAGGATGCGTGGTGTGTTCGCAGTGTTCGCGTTGGCGTTGCAGGTCGCGGCCGCGGAGCCGGAGCTTCGACTGCTGCCGCCGGTGTCGGTCGAAGGCGGCGAGTCGTGGAGCGTCGAAGAGCGTTTGCGCTACTACAACGTGCCCGGCGTGAGCGTGGCCGTCGTCGAGAACGGCCGCGTGATTTTCGCGAAAGGGTACGGCTGGGCGGACGCCGGGAAGAAGCGTCCGATGACGACCGATACGCTTTTCCTCGCCGGATCGGTGAGCAAGCCGGTGACGGCGATCGCTGCCGTCGATCTCGTCGAGCGCGGCAAGCTTCCGCTCGATGCCGACGTCAACACGCTGCTGCGCACGTGGCAATTGCCATCGAACGAGCTCACGCAGAAGACGCCCGTCACGCTGCGCCAGCTGTTCAGCCACAGCGCGGGCACGACGGTGCACGGCTTCCCGGGCTATCAGCGCGACGAGAAGATTCCGACGACGCAGCAGATCCTCGACGGCGTTGCGCCCGCGAACACGCCGGCGGTGCGCGTCGATCTCGCACCGAACACGAAGTTCCGCTACTCCGGCGGCGGCACGACCATCGCGATGGTGGCGCTCGCGGACACGCAACACGAAGCCTTTCCCTCGCTCATGCGCCGCCTCGTGCTGGCGCCGCTGGGTATGCGCGACTCGACGTACGAGAATCCGCTTCCGCCTTCGAAGCGCGCACGCGCCGCGACCGGCTACCGCGAGTCCGGCCGCGCCATTCCCGGCGGCTGGCACGTCTATCCCGAGATGTCGGCGGCCGGACTGTGGACGAATCCCTCGGAGCTCGCGCGCGTGGTGATCGAGCTCGGCGACGCGCTGGCCGGGCGTCCCACGCGCGTGCTCTCGCTCGACGGCGCGCGCCTCATGCTCACGCCGCGATTCGAAACCGGGCCGGGACAGCAGATCGGCGTCGGCTGGTTCCTCGAAGACCGCGGCCGCTTCGGTCACGACGGCTCCGACGAAGGCTTCATCACGCGCCTGGCCGCGACGAAAGACGGCACGCGCGGCGTGATCATCATGTCGAACTCGGATGCCTCCGGCGCGTTGATCGGCGAGATCGATCGCGGCGTGGCCCGCGCCTTCAACTGGCCCGGCACTCCCGCGCCGAAAGCGACGCGCGCGTTCACGCCCGAGTTGCGCGAGCAACTGCCGGGACGCTACAAGCAGGGCCCGGACCGCATCCTCTCGATTCGTCGCAGCGGCGAGACGCTCGAACTGCGCACGGTCGACGGGCGCTGGGTCCGTCTCTACCTGCTCGACGACGGCACGATCACGCGCGCCGACGCCGATCAGCGCTTCCGTGTCCTGGACGACGGCCTCGAGATCGTCGCCGACAAGCCCGTGAACGTCCCACGGACCACCGAGCCGCTCGCGCCTTCGGAGATGCTGGCGGAAGGCCGCGTCGATGAGGCGCTCGCGGCGTACCGCGCCGCGAAGACGGACGCGCTGACCCTCAATCGCGCCGGCAACACCTACCTGCGCTTCGGCCGCCGCTATCGCGAGGCCGTGGCCGTGCTCCGCCTGGCGACGGAAATGTATCCCGACGCATCGAACGCGTGGGACAGCCTCGCGAACGCGCTGGCCAACTCCGGCGATTTCGCGGGCGCCATCGATGCATCGCACAAAGCGCTGGCACTCGTCGACGCCGACACGACCGTCGACGAAACGCAGAAGTTCTGGATTCGCGTCGGCAACCGCTCGCGCTTGCACGAGCTGGGCGGCTCACGCTGACGCTGGGAACGACGAAGGGCCTCCGGCGGGCCGGCCCGGCCGGCAGCGCTTGGCCTAGCCAGGACGCACGGCAGGCGGACTGAACGCCGCTCT
>DATLBM010000521.1:0-18211 GCA_035526885.1 Thermoanaerobaculia bacterium
CTGCAGCCGTCGTCGACGCTGGTGCTGAACAACATGGGCGTCTTCTACGCGCGGCAGAACGACTACGCGCGCGCGCTGGACTTCTGGAACCGCTCGCTGTCGATCGATCCGCGGCAGCCGAAGATCCGCGAGGCGGCGGACGCGGCGCGGCTGCGGTTGTGACGCTTCGCTCGGAGACGACGGGGGGCCTCCGGCGGCTGGGGCTGCGGGCTGTACAAACCGAGTACATCGTTTACAGAAAACCGAGGACATCGTTTACACGCTCCGCGAGGGAGGAGAACGATGCCTTGGAGGCAAGGACCTGTGGACGATCGGCGTGAGTTCATGAGGCTGTACGCGACGGGCGAGTATTCAATCAGCGAGCTCTGTGTTCGAGCCGGGATATCGCGGGCAACGGGACACAAGTGGATCAATCGCTGGAAGGCTGATCCTGTGGATGGATTGCTCGAGCGGTCGCGAGCGCCGCAGCGACGACCCACGGAGATCGATGCGAAGTGGATCGAGGTGTTGCTGCGGCTCAAGCAAGAGCACCCGCTCTACGGACCGGCCAAGCTGGTCGAGATGATGGCCGACCGCGACGGACAGCGGCCGATGGCGGCCAGTACGGCCGGTGCGATTCTGAACCGGTACGGGCTGGTGCGGCATCGACGGCGGCGACAGCACTTTGTCAGGGGAACTGGCGAGAAGCCAGTCGATGCGCCAGGAGCCGGACACACGATGACGGCCGATCACAAAGGGCAGTACCGGCTGGGCGATCGATCGTATTGCCTGCCTCTGACGCTGGCCGATCCGGTCAGCCGCTACATTCTGGCTCTGGACGCATTGCGGTCCACATCAGTGCAAGCAGCGCAGCCGCACTTCGAACGTGTGTTTCGCGAGTACGGAGTTCCCTACCAGATCCTGAGCGACAACGGTGCGCCATTCTGCAATCGGCGCGCGCTGGGCGGGCTGACTCGTTTGTCGAAGTGGTGGATCGACGTGGGAAGTCGTCCGGTGCGGATCGATCCCGGCAAACCACAGCAGAACGGTCGTCATGAGCGGATGCATCGGACTCTGGACGAAGCCACGAGCCAGCCGCCAGCGAAGACGATCGAGCTTCAGCAGATACGATTCAGTCAGTATCGGTACGAGTTCAACATCCTGCGACCACACGAATCACTGGGGCAGCGGCCGCCCGCGTCGGCGCACGTTGCGTACTGGCAAGCGTTCCCGGACAAGATCAAGCCGCCCGAATACAGCTCGGTGTTCGAAGTCCGAAACGTATGGCGAGAAGGCACGATCAAGTGGAAGGGCGAGCGGCTGTTCCTGACCGAGCTGCTCAACGGCGAGCGCGTCGGAATCGAGTACGTCGACCACGATCAAGCCGACATCTGGTACCGCCACGTGGTGATCGGCACGATCGATCTGCGAACCAGCAAGATCGGCCCCGCTGTGGATCGGAATGGCGATGAATAGCTTCCACTACGCATCAGGTCAAGGCGCTTCGCGCCTCCTCCGCTTCGCTCCGGCCCTGCGGGTGACCTGCTGCTCCGTTCCAGCTCTGAATCAGCCATGCCGAAAGCGGAGCTTTCGGCTTCCGCCGGGGTGTAAACGATGTCCTCGGTTTTCTGTAAACGATGTTCCCGGTTGCACAGGCCCCAGACCCCGTTTGCGGGCCAAGCCTCCGCGACACATCGTGTCGCGGAGGCTTGGCCTACCAGCGGGGTCCGGGGTCGAGACCCCGGCCGCCGGAGGCCCCTGGTCGTTCCCCCGTTTACAATCCGCGCCACATGAACGTCCACGAACAACTCGACTATCTCGCCAAGGGCGCGGTCGATCTCATCGAGCGCAACGACCTCAAGGCGAAGATCGAGCGCGGGAAGCCGCTCACCATCAAGGTCGGCTTCGATCCCACCGCCCCCGACATCCACCTCGGCCACACGGTCCTCATCCGCAAGATGCGGCATTTCCAGCAGATGGGGCATCGCGTCATCTTCCTCATCGGCGACTTCACCGGGATGATCGGCGATCCCACCGGCAAGAAGGTCACGCGGCCGGCGCTGTCGCGCGAAGAGATCCTCGCCAACGCGGAAACGTACAAGCAGCAGGTCTTCAAGATCCTCGATCCCGTGACGACCGAGGTGCGGTTCAATTCCGAGTGGCTGGGAGCTTTGGGGGCGGAGGGAATGATCAAGCTCGCGGCAAAGTACACGCTGGCGCGCATTCTCGAGCGCGACGACTTCCGCAAGCGCTTCGACGCGCATCAGCCCATCGCCATTCACGAGCTGCTTTACCCGCTCGCGCAGGGCTATGACTCCGTCGCGCTGCAGTGCGACGTGGAGCTCGGCGGCACCGATCAGCTCTTCAACCTCCTCGTCGGCCGCGACCTCATGCGCGAGCACGGACAGGAGCCGCAGGTCGTGCTGACCATGCCGCTGCTCGAGGGTCTGGACGGCGTGGAGAAGATGTCCAAGTCGCTGGGCAACTACATCGGCATCAACGAAGAGCCGTCCCAGATCTTCGGCAAGGTGATGTCGATCTCCGACGCGTTGATGTGGAGGTACTACACGCTCTGCACCGATCTCGCGCCGGCCGAGGTGACCGGGCTGCGGCAGCGGGTGGAGTCGGGCGAGCAGCACCCGATGGAGACGAAAAAAGCGCTGGCGAAATCGATCATCAAAGACTTCCACGACGCCGGCGCGGCAGAGGCTGCGGAGTCGGAGTTCCGGCGGATCTTCAGCGAGCGGCAGGCGCCGACCGAGCTCGAGGAAACGACGCTTCCGGCGTCGGCCGACCCGCTGCTGCTCAGCAAAGTGATCACGATGGCCGGCATGGCCGAGAGCAACAAGGACGCGACGCGCGTCATCGCGCAGGGCGGCGTGCTCGTCGACAACGTGAAGGTCGACTCCACGCGCCACGTCCTCGAAGCGGGCGCGGGCAAGAGCTATCTGTTGAAAGTGGGGAAGCGTCGTTTCGCACGAGTCAGCTTCGTCTGATTTTGTCTCTATCCTTCCGCCAGTCCGCCGGTGCAGAGTGCCGTCCGGCGATCTTTCCTGCATGAAGGAGAAAACGATGAAATCACGAGTGATTCTGGTCTGTACGCTGCTGCTCATCGCCGCAGTCCCGACGTTCGCCCGCCCCATCTGCGCCGACTGCAATGAATGGGGTTACTGCGAGCAGATCCCGGGCTCCATCGAAGTCTGCCATGACGGCCCCGGCTACTGCTATACGACGCCCAATCTCTGCAGTCCTCCCCTCGCCGCGACGGTCGCGACCGAATGGAAGGTGGTCTC
This sequence comes from Thermoanaerobaculia bacterium, assembly GCA_035526885.1. Classification (GTDB taxonomy): domain Bacteria; phylum Acidobacteriota; class Thermoanaerobaculia; order Gp7-AA8; family Gp7-AA8; genus QHVT01. Next base: position 3,273 of record DATLBM010000521.1, read on the forward strand.
GCTCGAGATCAGCCGTCCTTCGCAGGACTCGCTGACCGTGACGGCTCCGGCCCAGCGCGCCGAGATCCAGCTTCCGAAACAGGAAGCGGTCGCGCAGAAGTAACTCCATCCGACATCAAGACCGCGGGAAAGATCGCCCCACTTTTCCAGGAGGTCTCATGCGCAGATTCTTCGTCTTCGCGTTCGCGGCGCTGGCGTGCAGCGCTTCGGCCGCGACGCTCAAAATCGAAGTGAGCCGGCAGGGTTTCGCCGGGCCGATCCAGGTCGCGGTGGCGCCGCGCATCGACGGGAAGCGCCTCGAGTGGTCCGCGCCGAAAACGCTGCCGGCCGGAAAGTCGTCCGTGACTTTCGAGGGGCTGACGCAGGGGCTGTACGTCGTCATGGCCAGCGGACCGCAGCCGCTGCAGCGACTGAGCGCCAAGGCGAACGTCGCCTCGAACGGCAGCACGCTGCGGCTGGCGATCCCGCGCTCGCAGACCGAGTTGCGCGTGACGGTGGGCGGCGAACCGGTTCCGCGCGCCGCGCTCGAGCTCACGCAGAAAGAACTGCGCTGGAGCACCGAGCTCCGGACAGGCGACGACGGGCGCTTCAGCGGGGACCTGTGGGAGCCGGGCGTTTACACCGCGGGCGTGCGCCGCGACGCCACGACCGGGCCGCATACCGTCGACGTGTGGCTCTCGCCCAAACCGGTGACCCTCGATGTTCCCGACCGTCACGTCACGGGCCGCGTGCTGGCCGGAGGCAAGCCGCTGGCCGGCGCGATCGTCAGCCTGCGATCGGAAAACAGCCAGTCCATCCTGAACGTGCGCACGAAGTCCGCTCCCGACGGACGGTTCGAGTTCTTCGGAGTCCGCGAAGGCGCGCTGACGCTGACCGCGCGCGCGGCCTCGTATCTCGACAGCGATCCGATCGCGTTCGAGCTCCGCGGCGCGCCGGCGCGGCATTCGGTCGACGTGGAGCTGCTTCGCGGTGAGCCGCGCGCGGTGAGCGTCGTCGACGCACGCGGCGCCGCGGTCGCGAACGCCACACTGATCGTCTCGTGCGACGGCAACCTGAAATCGATGTCGGTCACGGGCGGCGACGGCGCGGCCAGCGTCGCGGTGCCGGGTGGTGCGGCTTCGTGCACGATCTACGCGCTGCCGAAAGAAGGCTCGATCGCCATCGAGCCGGTCCGCGGCTCCGGGCCGCTGCGCATCCGCGTCCGCGAAGGCACGTCGTCGCTGCGCCTGGCTTTGCAATCGGACCGGGGCGACGTCTTCTCATCCATGAGTCTTCTGATGCGCGTCGACGGCGTGGTCGTTCCGCCGGCCATCGCGCGGCTGATCAGCAGCCGCGGCTTCGCGCTGGTGACGGACGACGATGGGAGTATCTCGCTGCGGCACATCCCGCCCGGAACGTACGAGTTCTGGCCGTATCGCGACGCGGCCGAGGGGCAGATGCTCTACGAGACGGCGGCGGAGTTCGAGGCGCCGATCTCGGTGAAGGTGCTGACGGGGGAGAACAACGCCACGGTGAAATTGCAGGCGCGGTGAAGAGAAATGCAGGGCCGACCCACAGGTCTTCGCGCGCGAATTCAGCGCGCGTAGATGCCGGTGCCGGGGATGATCGGTTTCGCCATGGCTCGTATTCTATACCGCAAACATCCTGCCGAGTTTCGCGCGTCTGCGATCGGCAACCACAAACCTGAGGTACCGGCGGACATCCGAGTCGAGGTCATCCATCGCGGTACGAAGCGTCTCCATCACGTCCCCGGAGAGGCCCACCAGCGAATGACTGCGCAGATGATCGCGGTGTGTCCTGAACAACGCCACTGCTTCTTCGAAGGATTCCGCATCGAATTTCGCCCAGCCGTCGTCGTACCAGACGTTATAGGGGCGGTTGATTTCGTGGACGAGCGTCTCGTAGAAAATCCGCGCGACCGACGCGATCAGCGCCAGCGCGTTCTCTGACTGTGATGCGTACTTCGTTCGCAGGCGCCGGAAGACGGCGCGCGACGCGTACGTCTCGAGAAACTCGGAGTAGCTCATGATGCGGCTGCTCAGCGCGAGAGCGCCTTGTTCACGCTCATCTCCGAACGTGGCCATCGACCACAGCAGGATCACGTTCCAGCAGGACGTCAGCACCTCCTCGGTCACATGAGCCTTCATGAAGAAGCCGCCCACCTCGCGGCTGGCGTCGATCATCTGCCTCCACAGGCGCAACAGAAAGAAGAAGCAGAAATCGTCTCTCCGCGGCACTTCGGCGTGACTGCGGGTCATCCAGCCGAGCGTCGCGGTGAGCGGCATCCAATGCTTTTCCGTGCGGTCGTGGCTCAGAGGAAACATCACGCCCCACGTCTCGCGGAGCCGGGTCTGCGCGTCTTCGGCTTTCTTGAACAGGTATCCGAGGAGGGCGAGGGCGAGCGGGAAGGCGAGCTCTTTGATGAAATTTCGTGTCGCGCGGCCGACGGCGGAGTACGCCTTTTCCACCGTGACCGGTGCCGCGATGAGCGATTTCGAGCGCGACCCCATCTTGCCCTGCCATGCGAACAATCCTCCGATCGACGAGCGTCCTGCCTCGTCCGCCCTCAAGGACGCGAAGATCCTCACGCTTTTGCCGGCCGCGAGCTCGCCGGGCACTCCGGGCACCGTTTTGCGATCGAGCTCGATGCAGGACGGCACCCCTCCCGCCCAGCACTGGGCAGTGTCTTTCGTCAGGACGGGCACCAGGCCTTCGTGGCTGAAGGTGACGATGTGAAAATCCGCGACCGGCTCCGTGGTGGGGTTCTGCACGGTGATGATGCAGGTCAGCGGGTCGCCGACGAGGACTCTGCTCTTGTCGATCCAGATGTCGACTCGCAGGTCGCCGGCACCCGTCGCGACGGTGGTCGCGGTGATGGGGCCGCGCGGCGACGATCCTTCCTCGCGCTGCGCGACCCACAGAATCCACATCAGCAGCGTTCCGGCGAACAGAAATCCGATCAGCAGGCGCATCTCTCATCGGAGAGGCGCCGCCGCGACGATTCCCTACCTGCAAGAGAAACGGCGGGCTGAAAGCCCGCCGTCCCACTGCACTTCGCGTTTGCGTTCTTACTGGAACTTCACGGGGATCGTGATGATGGACTCGCTCGCGCCGGTGGTGATCTTCACCTGCAGCTCGCCCGCGGTGTTCTTCAGATCGCCCGCGGCGATGAGGCGCACCAGGCCGTTCGCGTCGAGCAGGTCGCTCTTCGTGGCCGGCGACTTCACGATCGTGTAGCTCAGCGTCTCGTCGAACTCTCCCTCGGCCACGATGCGGAAGTAGTCGGGGAAGAGCGAGGTGAAGACGTTGATCGGCGCGTCGAGGACGCCGTCATGATTGGCGTCGGCGATGTCCACCGTGCCGTCTTCATCGAGGTCGAGACCGATGAAGTTGATGATGACGTCTTCGCGGGTGCGAACGCCGGGGACGAAGGTCGGGTCGCCCGTGCCGTTGATGATGCTGCCGTAGAAGATGGCCTTCCCCGCGGTCACGCGCGCGGCGACCGTGTCGTTGTCCGCCGGAGTGGCGCCGAGGAGCGAGGTGACGCCGAAGCCGTACTGCGCGTGCTCGCCGGCGGCGTAGGACGCCGTCTTCGTCGCGGCGACCGTACCGTTGGCGCGGACCAGCTCCCAGGTCACGTTCGTGGCGTCGACCGCGTACACGCCGAAGTTGAAGCGGTTCGTGTCGATGCTGGACGGACCGGGAAGCGCGGCCAGCTCACCGGCGCGCGCGGCGTTGACGACGTCCGTCGCCGGGATGTCCTGACCGAACTCGCCCGTCGCCGACGTGTTGAACGTGCGCGAGGTGATGGCCAGCGAGCGCGCGGCGCGATCTTCGACGTTGATCTCGATCGCGCCCGTGCCGGCGTCGACGCCGAACTTCGACTTCACGACGTCGGCGATGGACGCGGTGGCGCGCGCCTGCAGCGTCACGTTCACGGGACCGAGAACGTTCCTGCCCTGATGGAAGGTGAGGGAAAGGGTGGTGGCGCGCGGCGCGGCGTTGTAGAGCGTCAGCTCGCTCTGCCACTGGCTGCCGCTGGCGCCGGGGCCGGTGCCGGCCGCCGGAATGATGATCGTCGCGGCGCTGGCGACGATGGGGAGCAGCGCGATGGCTGCGGTGGAAATCAGATTGCGAAACTTCATGATGCCTCCTCGTTGGTTGTCGGCCAGTGATACGGAGGCATCAAAATATGCGTCTATAACAAGTTTTGTTTATCGTACATGAAAAAGATGAACGTGCGCGCGGGTACGTGCACGCGTAATACGCACCGCACGCCCGATTCGTCCATGCCGCGTTGCCGGTTGCCATGTTGCCGTGTTGCCGGTGCGGTTTCGCCTGGGCGATTCCGCACCGGCAACGGGCAACATGGCAACCAGCAACGACGCAGGCCCCTGGTTTAGACTGCGCCGCGTCATGGCCATACCGCTGCTCGATCTGAAACTGCAATACGCCGCCATCCGCGAGGAAGCCCTGCGCGTGACCGCGGAGATCTATGACTCGCAGATGTTCATCCTCGGCAAGCGCGTCGAGGATTTCGAGCGCGACTTCGCCGCCTACTGCCAGAGCAAACACGCCGTGGGCGTCTCCTCGGGCACGGACGCGCTGCTCGAGGCGCTGATGGTTCTGGAGATCGGCCCCGGCGACGAGGTGATCGTGCCGGCCTACTCGTTCTTCGCCACGGCCGGCGTCGTGTCGCGCCTCGGCGCGGCGCCGGTCTTCGTGGACATCGATCTGGCCGACTACAACATCGATCCCAAGCTGATCGAGGCGCGCATCAACTCGAAGACGAAAGCGATCATGCCCGTGCATCTGTACGGACAGTGCGCGCCGATGGACGAGATTCTGGCCATTGCCAAGAAACACGATCTGCCGGTGATCGAGGATGCGGCGCAGGCGGTGGGCAGCGAGTACAACGGCCGCCGCGCGGGGTCGCTGGCCACGATGGGCTGCTTCTCGTTCTTCCCGTCGAAGAACCTCGGCGCGTTCGGCGATGCGGGCGCGATCACGTGCGACGACGACGAGCTGGCGCTGCGCCTGTTCGACTTCCGCGTGCACGGGATGCGTCCGAAGTACTTTCACCATTACGTCGGCGGCAACTTCCGCATCGACGCGCTCCAGGCCGCGATGCTGCACATCAAGCTGCCGCTGCTGGAGTCGTGGCACGACGGGCGGCGCCGCAACGCGGAGCTCTATCGCCGGCACTTCGGCGACACGGAGCGCATCGTGCTGCCCGAGGAGCTCCCCGGACGGCGGCATATCTACAATCAATACATCGTGCGATTCCCCGAGGGTGCGGAAGTGCGCGACCGCGTGATGAATCATTTGCGCAGCGTGCAGATCGGCTGCGAGGTGTACTACCCGCTCACGCTGCCGCAACAGGCGTGCTTCGCGAACCTGGACTGCTCGAAGGAGAGTTATCCGAATTCGGCGGCGGCGGCGGAGCAGACGCTGGCCATCCCGGTGTTCCCGGAGTTGAAAGAGGAGCAGATCGCGGAGGTGGTTGCCGAAATTGCGAAGGCGCTTCGGTGATGTTGCTGGTGGCTGTGTTGCTATGTTGCTAGGGTGCGTTCTCAAGAAGGCACATTGAACCAGCAACCAGCAACCCCGCAACCGGCGAAGCCATGATCCCCCTCCGGCACACGCTTCCGCACAGCACGCCGCCCGTGGTGAACCGCGCGCTGGTGGCGGCGTGCGTGGTCGTGTTCGTGGCGCAGCTGTTCATGGGGGCGATGACGGAGCGCGTCATTCAGACGTTCGGGTTCATGCCCGCGCGGTTTCTGAATCCGGAGGCGTTCGGGTATGCGTGGTGGGAGGTGGCCATCACGCTCGTGTCGTCGCTGTTTCTGCACGGCGGGTTCGTGCATCTGATCGGCAACCTCATTTACCTGTGGGTGTTCGGCGGCGCGATCGAGGACTCGTTCGGACACTGGCGGTTTCTGTTCGTGTATCTCGCCTGCGGCGCGGTGGGGAGTCTCACGCACACCGTGCTTTTCCCCACGTCCACCATTCCGTCGATCGGGGCGTCGGGGAGCATCGCCGGCCTCCTGGGCGCATTTCTGGTTCTGCATCCGAAGGCGCGCATCCTCACGCTCTTCCCGCTGGTGGTGTACTGGGCGATGGCGGAGCTGCCCGCGCTCGTGTTTCTGCCGGTGTGGTTCGGCATGCAGTTCTTCAGCGGATTTCTCTCGCTGCAGGCCGCGCGCGGCACGCAGGAGGTGGCGGGCGTGGCGTGGTGGGCGCACGTGGGCGGGTTCGTGTTCGGGATGCTGGCGGCGGCCGTCCTGCGGCGAAGACCGGCCGTGACTTAGAATGCGCGCCCTGATGCGCAAAGGAATCATTCTCGCGGGCGGTTCGGGAACGCGGCTGTACCCGATCACGTCCGTCGTCTCCAAGCAGCTTCTCCCGATTTACGACAAGCCGATGGTGTACTACCCGCTGACCACGCTGATGCTGGCGGGGATCCGCGAGTTTCTGATCATCACCACGCCGCAGGATCAGGCGTTGTTCCGCAATCTCCTGCGCGACGGCAGCCAGTGGGGAATCCGCATCGAGTACGCGGTGCAGGAATCGCCGCGGGGCCTGGCGGATGCGTTCATCGTCGGCGCGGACTTCGTGGGCGACGACACCTCCTGCCTCATCCTCGGCGACAACATCTTCTATGGCCACGGCCTCCCGGAACAACTGCGGCGCGCCGCCTCGCGCGAGCACGACGCGACCGTGTTCGCGTACCGCGTGCACGATCCCGAGCGCTACGGCGTCGTGGAGATCGCATCCGACGGACGCGCGGTGTCGATCGAAGAGAAGCCGAAAGAGCCGAAGTCCAACTTCGCCGTGGTGGGACTCTATTTTTATGACCGGCAGGTGGTCGACATCGCGGCGAAGCTGCCGCCGTCGAAGCGCGGAGAGCTGGAGATCACGGACGTGAACCGCATCTATCTCGAGCGCGGCCAGCTGCACGTCGAGCAGCTCGGGCGCGGCTACGCGTGGTTCGACACCGGCACGCAGGAATCGCTGCTCGCGGCGTCGAGCTTCGTGGGCGCGGTGGAGCTGCGGCAGGGACTGAAGATCGCCTGCCCCGAGGAAGTGGCGTTCCGCATGGGCAACATTGACGCGGATCAGCTGCGCGAGCTGGCGCGCCCGCTCCGCAACAGCACGTACGGCAAGTACCTGCTGTCGCTGGCCGACGGAGACTGAGCGCACAATAGGCGGCGTGCGACGAGCAGTCGTGGTCGTTGCAATTCTTCTCGCCGCGCAGGCGCGTGCCGGTACGCACGGCTTCGTCGCCGCGAACGGCGTTCGCCTGAGCTACATCGATTGGGGTGGCCGCGGAGAGCCGCTGTTGCTCCTGGCCGGCATGAGCGATCATGCCGGGATCTACGAGCCGTTCGCGCCACGCTTCACCGATCGCTTTCACGTTCTGGCGCTGACCCGCCGTGGCTTCGGCCAGTCCGACAAACCCGCCGCCGGCTATGACCTCAATACGCGCGTCGAAGACATCCGCGCGTTCCTCGATGCGATGAAAATTCGCCGCGTCCATCTCGTGGGGCATTCCGCCGCGGGCGATGAGCTGACGCTGTTCGCCACGCGCTATCCCGATCGCGTGCGGAAGCTCGTCTACCTCGACGCCGCGTACGACCGGTACCACCTGCTGGCCATGATGGCGGCGCGTCCCGGCGCTCCGCCGTGGGTATCGCTTCCCCGCGAGGTGCCGGCGAATGCGCCGCCGGCGCTCGCGGATCCGAAAGTGTGGCGTGCGTTCGTCGCGTGCATGAAATCGGGCGACGAGTACCGGATCGATTACCGCGGCGTCCGCGCGCCGGCGCTGGCGATCTACGCGGTGCCGCGAAAGCATCCCCTCGGTGCGAGCGGCAGCGCCCGGATTCGGTCGAGCATCGAGCAGTTCAGGCGCGAGATGCGCGGCGGCAAAGTGATCGAGCTGATCGACGCCGATCACCACCTGTTTCTCGGCAGCACCGAGGACCGCGTGGTTGCGGAGATGCGCGCGTTCCTCCGTGTATGATCGGCCGTCGATGAAGCGCGCACTGATCACCGGCATCACCGGGCAGGACGGCTCGTATCTGACCGAGTTGCTGCTGGCGAAGGGCTACGAAGTGCACGGCGTCATTCGCCGATCGTCATCCTTCAATACGCATCGCATCGATCATCTCTACCAGGATCCGCACGAGCCGGTGCGGCGCCTGATCCTGCATTTCGGCGATCTCAACGACGCCTCCTCGATCAACCGCATCCTCCGCATCGTCCGTCCCGACGAGATCTACAACCTCGGCGCGCAGAGTCACGTCAAAGTCTCCTTCGACACGCCCGAGTACACCGCCGAGATCGACGCGCTGGGCACGCTCCGCTTACTCGAGGCCATTCGCGAGCTCGATCTGCGTCCGCGCATCTACCAGGCCTCGTCGTCGGAGATGTTCGGCTCCACGCCGCCGCCGCAGGGAGAGGCGACGCCGTTCCATCCGCGCAGTCCCTACGCGGTGGCGAAAGTGTTCTCGTACTGGGCCTGCGTGAATTACCGCGAGGCGTATGGTCTCTTCGCCGCGAACGGCATTCTCTTCAATCACGAGTCACCGCGGCGCGGCGAGACCTTCGTCACGCGCAAAGTGACGCGCGCCGTTGGGCGCATCAGGCACGGGCTTCAGGATCAGCTCTACATCGGCAACCTCGACGCGCGCCGCGACTGGGGCTACGCCGCGGACTACGTCGAGGCCATGTGGCTGATGCTGCAGCAGGAAACGCCGGACGACTACGTCGTCGCCACGGGCGTCTCGCACAGCGTGCGCGAGTTGTGCGAGATCGCGTTCGCGCACGCGGGCTACGCCGTCGAGTGGGAAGGTCAAGGTGTTGACGAAAAAGGGATCGACCGGGAGAGCGGGCGCGTGCTGATCGAGATCGATCCGCGGTACTTCCGGCCTTCCGAGGTGGACGATTTGCGGGGGGACTACTCGAAGGCGAAGGCGGAGCTGGGCTGGGAGCCGCGCACGTCGTTCGAGGAGCTGATTGCGCTGATGGTGGACTCCGATCTCGCTCTCGCCGGGCTCGAGGTGCGGGCGCAGTGAACCGCGTCTGGCTCACCGGCGGCGGCGGATTCCTCGGCAGCCACCTTCGCGAAAAACTCTCTCCGCGGGTGGCCGCGCTCTCCGCGCCGCGCGCGAGCGAAGTGGACCTGCGCGATCCGCGCGCCATCGAAAAGCATCTCGATGAGTTCAGGCCTGATCTGATCGTGCACGCCGCGGCCGTCGTCGGCGGCATCGGCGCGAACCTGGATCATCCCGGCCGCTTCTTCTATGAAAACGCGCTGATGGGCATTCAGCTCATCGAGGCAGCGCGGCGCGCGGGCGTCGGGAAGTTCGTCTGCATCGGCACCGTGTGCGCCTATCCGAAGTTCACGCCCACGCCGTTCCGCGAAGACGATCTGTGGAGTGGGTATCCCGAGGAGACGAACGCGCCGTACGGGCTGGCGAAAAAGATGCTGCTCGTGCAACTGCAGGCGTACCGGCAGGAATATGGCTTCAACGGCATCTATCTGCTGCCCGCGAATCTGTACGGGCCGCGCGACAACTTCGATCTGCGCACCAGCCACGTGATCCCGGCGATGATCCGCAAGTTCATGGATGCGGGGTTGGCGGTTGGCGGGTGGCGGTTGGCGGGGGAACGAGACTCTGCCGCGGCGAATGCACCGACAACCGGCAACCGACAACCGACAACCGACAACGTGGTCACCCTCTGGGGCGACGGCACGCCCACGCGCGAGTTTCTCTACGTCGACGATGCCGTCGACGGAATCCTCACCGCCGCCGAAAAGTACGACGGCGCCGATCCCGTGAACCTCGGCACCGGCACGATGGTCTCCATCGCGGACCTCGCGCAGACCATTGCAACGCTGACGGATTTCCGGGGCCGCATCGAGTGGGACACGTCGCTGCCCGGCGGCCAGCCGCGGCGTCAGATCGATGCCAGCCGCGCCGAAGAGCGCTTCGGATGGCGCGCGCGCGTGACGCTGGACGAAGGCTTGCGCCGCACCATCGACTGGTATCGTACGCAGCGATGAAGGTTCTCGTCACCGGCGCGGCCGGTTTCATCGGCATGCACGTCGCCCAGCGTCTGCTCGCGCGCGGCGACGAGGTGATCGGCATCGACAACCTCAACGACTACTACGAGGTCTCGCTGAAGGAAGCGCGGCTGGCCACGCTGCGGCATGACGCGTTTCAATTCCAGCAATTGGATGTTGCCGATCGCGAAGGCATGGAGTCGCTGTTCGCCGGGCACAAACCGCAGCGCGTCGTGCATCTCGCGGCGCAGGCGGGAGTGCGCTACTCGCTCCTCAATCCGCACGCGTACACCGCCAGCAACGTGACCGGATTTCTGCACGTGCTCGAAGGCTGCCGCGCGCACGGCGTCGAGCATCTCGTGTACGCATCGTCGAGCTCCGTGTACGGCACGAGCACGCGCCAGCCATTCGCCGAGGATCACAACGTCGATCATCCGATCTCTTTGTACGCGGCCACGAAAAAGGCCAATGAGCTGATGGCGCACACGTATGCGCACCTGTACACGATTCCGTGTACGGGGCTGCGCTTCTTCACCGTGTACGGGCCGTGGGGACGGCCGGACATGGCGCCGATGAAATTCGCGCGGCTGATCTTCGCCGGCGAGACGATGCCCGTGTACAACTTCGGCAGGATGGTGCGCGACTTCACGTACATCGACGACATCGTCGAAGGCGTGATTCGCGTGCTCGATCGTCCGGCCACGCCCGATCCGGAATGGAGCGACGCGGACCCGCGTCCGTCCACGAGCCGCGCGCCGTACCGCGTCTACAACATCGGCAACAACCAGCCTGTGCATCTGCTCGAATTCATCCAGGTGCTCGAAGAGGCGATCGGCAGGAAGGCGAAGATGGAGATGCTGCCCATCCAGCCGGGCGACGTGCCGTCGACGATGGCCGACGTCTCCGGGTTGGAGCAGGCCACGGGCTTCCGTCCGTCGACGTCGATCCGCGACGGCGTGCGCGCGCTGATCGACTGGTATCGCGGCTACTACGGGGTCTCCGCGTAGATGTGCGGCATCGCCGGAGCGTACCTTCGCCGCGCAAAGAGCCGCGACGCGCTGCTGGCGATGGGCCACGCGATGAGTACGTGCATCGCGCACCGCGGTCCGGATGACTCGGGGCATTTCGTCGATGCGGAAAGCGGCGCGCTGCTGGCGTTCCGGCGTCTGGCCATCATTGATTTATCCGAGGCCGGGCATCAGCCGATGGAGTCGCCGACGGGACGCTACGTCCTGATCTTCAACGGCGAGGCGTACAACTTCAACACCGTGCGCGCGGAGCTGGAGGAGCTCGGCGCCGCGCCGCGCTGGCGTGGGCATTCGGATACCGAGGTGCTGCTGGCGGCGATCGAGCGCTGGGGACTCGAGGACGCGGTCGGCCGCTTCGTGGGCATGTTCGCGTTCGCCGTGTGGGACAGGCAGGAGAAGACGCTGCATCTCGTGCGCGACCGCGTCGGTGTGAAGCCGCTGTACTACTCGATCGTCGGCGACGCGGTGCTGTTCGGCTCCGAGCTCAAGGCCATGGCGTCGCATCCGCTGTTCCGCCGCGAGATCGATCGGGACGCGGTGGCGCTGTACGCGCGCTTCGGCTACGTGCCCGGGCCGCACACGATCTATCGCCACACGTTCAAGCTGCCGCCGGGCGGGATTCTCACGATTCCTCCGGGCACGGCGCGCCCCGAGCCGCATCTGTACTGGAGCGTCCCCGATGCGGTGGCGCGCGGCAAGGCGAATCCGTTTCGCGGCGGCGATGCCGAGGCGCTGGAAGCGCTCGATGAGTTGCTGAAGGAATCCGTCGGGCTGCGCATGATCTCCGACGTGCCGCTGGGCGTGTTTCTCTCCGGCGGCATCGACTCGTCGATCGTGACCGCGCAGATGCAGCGGCAGGCGCGCGGCGCGGTGAAGACCTTCTCCATCGGCTTGCGCGAATCGGGCTACGACGAGGCGCGGTACGCGCGCGCCGTGGCCAAACATCTGGGCACCGATCACACGGAGTTCTACGTGACGCCGCGCGAGGCGATGGACGTCATCCCGATGCTGCCGCACATCTACGACGAGCCTTTCGCGGACTCGTCGCAGATCCCGACCTATCTCGTGTCGAAGCTCGCGCGGCAGTCGGTGACGGTGAGTCTCTCCGGCGACGGCGGCGACGAGTTGTTCGGCGGCTACAACCGCTACTTCCTCGGCCGCTCGCTCTGGAAAACGACGCGGCGCATTCCCCGTCCTCTGCGTCCGGTGGCAGGCGCCGCGATGCGCGCGCTGCCGGCGGCGGCGTGGAATCGGATGCTGGCGCCGCTGGCGCGCGCGGTGCCCGCGCTGCGCGAGCGCGCGGGCGATCGTCTGCATAAGCTCTCGCGCGCGATGAACGCGAGCGACCAGGATGCGCTGTATCGCGAGCTCGTGACGCAGTGGCGCGACGCCGTTCCGAACGCGCAAGCGCTGCCGCTGGCGATCAACACGCCGCTCGCACTCGACGACATCACCGAGCGCATGATGGCGTACGACCAGATGTCGTACATGGTCGACGACGTGCTGGTGAAAGTGGATCGCGCGTCGATGGCCGTCAGTCTCGAGGCGCGCGAGCCGCTGCTCGATCACCGGCTGATCGAGCTCGCGTGGCGCCTGCCGCTGCACATGAAAGTGCGAGACGGAAAAGGGAAGTGGCTGTTGCGGACGCTGCTCGCGCGGTATGTGCCGGACGAGTTGATCGAGCGGCCGAAGATGGGATTCGCGATTCCGATCGATTCCTGGCTGCGCGGGCCGCTGCGCGAGTGGGCCGAAACGCTGCTCGACGAGCGGCGTCTGCGCGAGGAAGGGTTCTTCGATGCGGGGCAGGTGCGGAAAGCGTGGCGCTCGCACCTCAAAGGCGGGGCTGAATGGCAGCAGCATCTGTGGACGGTGCTGATGTTTCAGGCTTGGCTGACGAGGGAGCGGCCGGGCTTGTGACCGAAGTCACGCACTTCTTCCAAAATCGCATCGGTTTTTTTCGGGGAGCGTTCTTTCAGGACTTCCCTCCTGCGAACGACCGTGTATACTACCGGCTCCAATCGAAATCCAGCAGGCCAGTCGTGGGTAGGGCAGTGGGGCCCTAAGACACCGCAAGGTGTCGAGTTCAATTTGTCAGATCACACAGGAGGATTGTCATGAAGAGAGTCATTACCAACACCATCGCCGCCGCGGCGTTGCTCGTTGCCGCGAGCTCGCTCCAGGCGCAGGCTACGCGCACGTGGGTGTCGGGCGTCGGCGACGACGTCAACCCGTGCAGCCGCACCGCTCCGTGCAAGACGTGGGCGGGTGCGATCAGCAAGACCGCTGCAGGCGGTGAGATCGATGCTCTGGATCCGGGCGGGTTCGGCACCCTGACGGCGACGAAGTCGATCACGGTCGACGGCACCCAGGGCGCCGGCTTCGGCAGCACGCTCAACAGCGGCGGCATCAGTGGCTTCAACATCAACGACAGCGCCACCGGCACGCCGAACACCATCAAGGTCATCCTGCGCAACCTTTCCATCAACGGCGCGGGCACGACCCTCGGCCTCAACGGCGTGAACTTCATCTCGGGGCTGTCTCTGACCCTCGAGAACGTCGAAGTCATGAACCAGAGCTCGCGCGGCGTCAGCATCCAGCGCGCGAACGGTGCGCCCACGGCGACCGTGACCATCATCAATTCCTCGTTCCAGAATCTCGGTGCGGGCGCGATCGTTTCGAACGCCACCGCGTCGACGGGCGTGGTCAACGTCTCGATCATCAACTCGCGCATGATGAACTGCGCTTCGGGCGTGTTCGGCGGCAACAACTCCTTCACGAACATCACGAAGTCGCTCATCGCGAACAACAACACCGCCGGTGTCGACGCGACCAGCAACGCGGTCATGAACGTCGATGACACGATGATCTCGAACAACGTCACCGGCGTGCAGTCGGCCGGCACGTCCACCGTGCGTCTCAGCCGCAACACGATCGTGCAGAACACGTTGCACGGCTTCAACGTCATCGCCGGCGCGATCCAGTCGTACGGCGACAACTACTTCTCCGGCAACGGTGCTGACGTCGGCGCCCTGGCCAACATCTCCGCGCAGAAGAAGTAACGCTCGTTTCGAACGACCAGTGAGGCCCGCGCTTCGGCGCGGGCCTTTTTGTTTTTGCGCGTCTAGTAGTAGGCGAGGCTCCAGCCCGGCGGGAGGAAGTCGAGGGACGTGTAATACACGCTATAGCATTGCCCGGTCGCCGGATTGGGCGCGCCGCCGACGAGAAGACCGTAGGCCACGGACTCATTGAATGCCGGACCCCCGCTGTCCCCGGGTTTGCATTTCAGATCCAGCCCGCCCGGCTCCAGGCGGACGTAGACGGGATCGCACGTTTGTCCGTTGCAACCACCGGGAGGGTTGGGCGCGTAGCTGGTCGACTGCACGAAGCCGCAACTGAAGCCAGTACCTTCACCGCGGTGACACACGTAATCACCGACGGTGGTCTGGGCGCGCGAGCGGTAGCCCTGGACATACTCCAGCGACGTTTTGGCGGTATCCCAGTAAAAAGCGGCCACCTCGTTCTCGACGCTGGTGTGCACCTGGACATCCTGATCGGCGTCCCAGTACTCGGTGCCCGCCACCAGAGACAACGCCGTCGTGACACCGGGCGCGTAGTAGGTCATGGTGTTCGAGCAATGACCCGCCGTTGCGATGCCGGTCGTTGTGCCATCCGTCACCACGAAGCCGGCGGTGCAAAATACGATGGGATTCGGAGCGAGTTTCGCGCCGCCGAACACGTCGGCGAGCGCGGTCGGATAGACGGGGGCGATCTCGATCCGCGCGGGCACGGCCAGTCGCGCCAGCGCCTGCGGCAGGGCGCCATGCGCGACCTCTTCCGCGGCC
>DATLBM010000522.1:0-8995 GCA_035526885.1 Thermoanaerobaculia bacterium
GGAGATCAATGACCTGATGCGCGTCGTGAACGGCAAAGGCGTCGTGAACGTGCTCTCGCTCGCGGACGTGCAGGACAAGCCTCGGCTCTATTCGACGTTTCTGATGTGGCTTCTCGGGCAGTTCTACTACCGCATGCCCGAGGTCGGCGACGCGGACAAGCCGAAGCTGGTGTTCTTCTTCGATGAGGCGCATCTGCTGTTCGACGACGCGTCGTCCGCGCTGGTCGAGCACATCGAACAGGTGGCGCGCCTCATTCGCTCGAAAGGCATCGGCGTCTTTTTCATCACGCAGACGCCGAAGGACGTCGACGAAGACGTGCTCGCGCAGCTCGGCAATCGCGTGCAGCACGCCATTCGCGCGTTCACGCCGAAGGATGCGAAGAACATCAGGGCCACGGCGTCGACGTTTCCCGTCTCCGAGCACGTCGACGTCGCCAAGTCCATCACCACCCTCGGCATCGGCGAGGCGCTGGTGACCGTGCTCGATCCGAAAGGCGTTCCCACTCCGGTCGCGAACGCGCAGATTCAGGCGCCGTGCTCGTCGATGAGTGCGATCGATGACGCGCAGTACGCGCGCGTGATGTCCGCGTCGCAGCTGGCCCCGAAGTACGCGACGCCGATCAATCGGGACAGCGCGCACGAGATCCTGCTGCGCAAGCTCGAGGCGAGCGCGCAGCAGCCCGAGCCGGAACCCCAGCCCCAGGGCCGGTACGAGAATGAGGACGATGACTTTGCGTGGAGAAAGTCGTCATCGACCCGGGCGGCAGCGCCGCGTCGCGTGTCGACCGGAGCGCGGCGCTCGACGCGGCAGACGCCCGTGGAAGCGGCGATGAACCAGATCGCACGCACGGCGTCGCGCGAAGTCACGAAGTCAGCGGTGAGAGGGATTGCCGGGATTCTGAAAAGCTTGTTCTGAGTCGCTCGTCGAGACCCTCCGGCTCGCGTTGCAGAGAGAGAGAGGTAGCTTCAGCAATTCCACGGGAGGCACGCCCATTCGCCCGCTCTACCCGTGGTTGGGTCCGAGGTGGGCGCAAACTGAAGGGTCTCGACTAGCGACTCAAAGAACAGAACCGACTGGTTGTTGCCACCAAACAAAGAGGGGCGTTACGCCCCTTTTGTTGCCGTTAGCTTCGGCGCGGTGCTTCTCAAACCCGCGTGCAATGTATAGCACGATTCACGGCGTGACCGTGAGCCAGGTCACAAAATCAAACGCGCGCTTTGTACCAGTCCGCATTGATCTCGATGTACTGCTTCCACTGATCGGGAACGAGGTCGGCCGGGAAGATGGCCTGAACCGGACAGGCCGGCTCGCACGCGCCGCAATCGATGCAGACCTCGGGATCGATGTACAGCATGGTGTACGTCTCGAAGTCGTTCTCATCCTTGCGCGGATGGATGCAGTCCACGGGACAGACATCGACGCAGGCGGTGTCCTTCGTGTTGACGCAAGGTTCGGCGATCACGTAAGCCATGCAGGGGAATCCTCCGGATCAGACGACGTTTAGCGGCGTGATTCTAAATCATTCGGTCCAGCGCTTGATGGCCTCGATCTGATAGTCGTTGCCCATGAACGTGACGATGTCTCCCGCCGAGTGTCCCATCAACTTCGTGGCCACCTCGGACTGATTCGAGTACACGCCGCGCTCGGGGTCCGACTCCCACGGGCCGAGGATGGTCACCTCGCGGCGCACGTCGCCGTTGGAGAGCTCGACCTTCGTGCCGACGCGCACGACCGTGGCGTCGATCTGCGAGGGATCGAGCACGCGCACGCGGGAGATCTCCGAGGCCAGCTCGCCGACGCGGGCGGACAGATACTCCGCGCGCTGACGCGCGGCCTTGTATTCGAAGTTCTCGCGAAGGTCGCCCATCTCGCGCGCGGCCTGGAGCGCCTTCGAGTTCGCAGGGATCTCGACGTTGCGCAGATGCTGCAGCTCGCCGCGCTTTTTCTCCAGCGAGTCCGCGGTGGCGTACACCGGCTCCTGCTGCGGCTCGCGCAACGTCGGATACTTCATGTGCGCGGCCTGCTTGAGGATCTCGCGGCGATACTCCTCGAGCGCGCCGTAGCGGTCGAGCGTGTCCACCAGCTTGCGGGCCTGATCCTCATTGTCCTCGCGCATGACGATCCGCACCGCCAGTGCGCCTTTGTCGAAGAGATCCCGGAGCCGTGCGCGCACGCCGGAGAACTCGTCGTGCGTGAGCGCATCGAGGATCTGGAAGAGCAGCGCGTAGTTCGCGCGGTCGGCCAGCGTCTCGTCTTCGTTCAGACGCTTCACGTACCAGTAGAACGCGTGGGGATGGCGTCGCGGATAACGCAGCGTCTCGTCGATCAGGCGATCGCGAATCTCGTGCTGATTCGATTCCTCGAGCGCCGCCATGATCGTGGTCAGGATGCGCGGCTCCTGATCGAGGAAAAACGCTTCGCCGTAGACCTTCGGCCAGTCCGGATGAATCTCGCGCACGACGGCCAGCGCGCGCTCGCGCAGCGGCTTGTCATTGATGCTGGCGATCGTGCGCGACGCCATCGCGCCGCTGAGCAGCGCATTCGGATCGATGGGCGGTTCGTATTCGCCGGGCAGTGACTCGAGCGTCGTCAGAATCTGCCACGCCATGGCCGAATCACTGCGCGCGATGCGTCCCGCTTCCGCGGCAAGCGCGGAGGAGAACGCATCGGCGAGCTCCTGGCTGCGCGCGGAGTGCTTGCGCGCGAGCTCGAGCTTGGTCTTCACATCGGCGCGATCGAAGTCGCGGCGAATCACGGCCTCGGCATCCGAGGAAGAGCCGGCGTACGCATACGTCGCTTTCGCGCCGCTGCCGCTGGTGACGATCTGCGGATTCTTGCGGGCAGAGGTCCACCACGAGCTCCACTTCGTCTCCGCCACGATGCCGATCACGGCGTCGCGCACCTCGGCCATCATCATCGGACGCCCGAAGCTCTGCAGAATGCGCGCGAAGAACTCGCTGGGCGACTTCTTCGCCTCGTCCATGACTTTCTCGGGCTGCGAGAACTTCTCGCGCAGCACGTGTCCCTGCGGGAGCGGGACGAGATACTTCGCCGCGGCGCCGAGGGGCACGGAGACGCGCTTGTCTTTCTCGAAGTCGAGACGGCAGACGCCGAGCTCCGGATTCAGCTCCGTGACGCGGCCCGCGCCGCGGCCGGACATGAAGAAGCACTCGCCTTCGTCGTAGTTGAGCCACGTCTCGATCTTGTCCGCGCGCTCGACGGGATTCGATTGCGGGTCGCCGAAGTTCGCGAACTGAAACGCGCGCGGAAAGGATTTGTGCTGGCCGAGGGATTTCTTGAGCGCTTCTTCGATCTGCGGGCGGAGCGTGGCGGGGTGCTTGGAGAGCCGGCCGATCTCCTTGAGCACCTGCAATCGCTGCGGCCAGGCCTTGCGCTCTTTCAGCGCGTCGGCGAGGAGGCCGAGGAGCGTGTCGGATTGCGTGCGCTGCTCGGCTTTGCGGAGGGCTTTGGCGGCGTGGAGGAAGGAGTCGACGTCGCCCGGGTCGCGGTCGAGCTGGTCCATCCAGAGCGCCTCGAGGTCGTCGAATTTCTTTTGCTGGATCAGAGCATTCGCGTCGTCGCGGAACGGCATGGGACGCGAATTCTATGACAGGCGCGCACGGCGCGCGCGCCTGTCGTTGGAAGAATTGGCGGAAATCAGGCGCGTTGCGCCGCCCGGAGCCGCCGGACCTGCGGCCAGGCAGATCGCGCCGCGAGGCGGAGCAACCAGCGCGGCTGGCCGTGCCGGCTTAACGGCGCAGTTTGACGAGCGCCTTGAAGACGTCGAACGGAAGCTGCTCGGAGTGCACGATGTGGCGGAGGTGGTGCAGCGAAGTGCGGCGCTCCTTCACGTCGTTCACGTCGATGTTGTGCTTCCGCAGAAGCTCGTGGGCTTTATTTTCGGGCATCGAATTCTCCTAGGTCGAGCCGCCGACAACATGGCCGTGATGGGCGCTATTCCGCGCCGCCGCCGCGCAAACGCTCGAGAATCTTCTCGTGCACGCCCCCGAACGCGCCGGACGACATCACCAGCACCACGTCGCCGTCGCCGGCCTCGCCCGCCACGCGCTCGGCGATGGCGTCGAAGTCGTCGATCTGCTCGGCCTGAACGCCGTCGCCGTTGAGGCGGCCGTTGATGGTCTCCACGGACATCATCTTGTCGAGGCCGTAGCGCGTCTCGTAGCGCTGGCGATGGAAGACCGGCCCGATGATCACGCGATCCGCGCCGTGAAAGGCGTCGATGTATCCGTCCTCGAACTCCTTGCGCGACGACGAGATCGAGCGCGGCTCGAACAGCGCCCAGAGCTTGCGTCCCGGATAGCGTTTGCGCGCGCCGGCCATGGTCGTGGCGATGGCGGTGGGGTGATGCGCGAAGTCGTCGATCACGGTCACGCCGCGCTCCACGCCGCGCACTTCCATCCTTCTCTTGATGCCGCCGAACGTCTGCAGACCCTTGTTGATCTCTTCCGTCGACACGCCGCGCAGCCGCGCGATCACGGCGCACGCGAGCGCGTTCAGCACGTTGTGTTTCCCCGAGAGCGTGGAATGGAAACGCGCCCACTCCTTCCCTTCCCACCACGCCGTGAACTCCGTTCCCTCCGGCGTCTCGACGGCGTCCGTGGCGAAGGCGTCGCAGTCGCGGCTCCAGCCGAACGTGATCCAGCGCGCGCGCGCATCGGTGCGCAGCGACATCACGTTCGCGTCGTCGCCGTTGGCGATGATCACGTCTCCCGGCGCGACCTGCTGCACCGCGTGGCGGAAGGCGTCCAGGATGGCATCGAGGTTCGCGTAGATGTCGGCGTGATCGAACTCGATGTTGTTCAGCAGCAGCGTGTTCGCGTGGTAGTGCAGGAACTTCGGACCCTTGTCGAAGAAGGCGGTGTTGTACTCGTCGCCTTCGATGACGAACTCCGGCCCGTCGCCGAGCTTGAAGTTCTGATTGAAGTTCAGCGGGATGCCGCCCACGACCATCCCCGGATCGCGTCCCGCCGATTCCAGCAGCCAGGCCATCAGCGAAGTGGTGGTGGTCTTGCCGTGCGTGCCGCTGACGACGACGGAGTGCTTCCCGCGGATGAAGAGGTTGTAGATCGCCTCGGGCATGGACGTGTACGGCAGGTCCAGCTCCACGGTCGCGGCAGCTTCGGCATTCGTGCTGGCGGCGGCATTTCCGATCACGACCAGATCGGGGCGAAACGTCTCCAGATGCTGTTTCGTATACCCCTCGAGCACCGAAATGCCGAGCCGTTCGAGGTATGTCGACATGGGCGGATAAACGTGTTCATCGGAGCCCGACACCTCATAGCCGCGCTGCTGGAGCATTCCGGCCAGCGAGGCCATGGCGGTACCGCAGATTCCGATCAGATAGACCCGGCGTACGTCCCGTAGTTCTTTCAGGTGAGGCATTTCGCCGTCAGTTTCGCAAGATTCATGCTCTGCCGGAGTGTTTTTTCCGGAATGGTCGCTCCGGCGGGGCTGTTCGGAACCCCAGTCAACTGGTCTCACAACACAGGAGGATTTGCTGCATGTCGAAGCGACTGATTTCGATGACCCTCGCTCTCGCGCTCACGGCCGTTGCGCCGTTTGCCTTTGCCGAGGAGAAGAAAGCGACCGAGACGGCCAAGGCCCCGCGCCTGACGCTGGTCGAGCCGCTCAAGGATTTTGGGACCGTTCCCAAGGGAACGAAGATCGATTGGTCGTTCGAGGTGAAGAACACCGGCACGTCCGACCTGGAGATCATCTCGGCCAAGCCCACGTGCGGCTGCACGGTCGCTGACTTCGACAAGGTCATCAAGCCCGGCCAGAAGGGCAAGGTCTCGGCGCACGTCGACACCACCGCTTTCGCCGGTCCGATCTCGAAGGCCGTGACGCTCGAGACGAACGACCCGAACACGCCGACGGCGCAGGTCACCATCAGCGCGGTCGTGAAGCCGTTCGTGGAGGCCTATCCGGCCGGCTTCGTCCGCTTCAACATGCTCCAGGGCGACAGCGAGAAGCAGAGCGTCACCCTCTACTCGGAAGAGGAAGAGCCGTTCGAGATCACCAAGATCGAGTCTCCGCAGGAGTGGATCAAGGTCGATTCGAAAAAGCTCGAGGGAACCGACGTCGTTCCGGAGATCGGGAAGAAGGGTCAGGCGCAGTACAAGCTCGACGTGACGGTCGGCGGCGATGAAGCGCGCGTCGGCCCGCTCGCCGAGAAGATTCACATCCTCACCAACTCCAAGCACCAGCCGGAGTACTGGATCAGCGTCGCCGGCGTCGTGCGTCCGCCGTACCGCGTGGAGCCGACGGGCGTCAACTTCGGCGAGATCGCGCCGAACGACTCCGCCGCCACCCGCACCATCTCCATCCGCTCGAACAACCTCAAGTCGCCGGGCGACTTCGCGGTGACGAAGGTGGAGTCGGGAGTGGCCGGCGTGACGGCGAACGTCGCCGCGACGGATCGTCCGGGCGAGTTCAACGTGACCCTGCAGGTGGCCAAGGACGCCAAGCCGGGCACGCTCGACGGCAACGTCACGATCTACACCAGCGACAAGGCCAAGCCGACCATCACCGTCCCGGTGAAGGGCACGGTCAAACCGGCCGCGTAACGCTCACACATCGGCTTTCATCGAACGGCGGGCTTCCAGCCCGCCGTTTTCTTTTTCTACAGGACCACCGAAATGCCGGTGCCGTCACCCACGGGCAGAATGCTGGTCATCAGCCGCTCGTCGGTGACGATGCGTTTGTTGAACGCGCGCAACGCATCGGTGGCCGCATCGTGCTCACCCGCCGCGACGCGTCCTTTCCACAGAAGGTTGTCGCAGACGATCACCGCGCCGGCTTCGAGCTTCGGCAGCAGCGCGTCGAGATAGTCCTCGTACTCGGTCTTCACGCAGTCGATGAAGACGAAGTCGAACGGTCCGGCCAGGCGCGGCAACACATCCAGCGCCGCCCCTTCATGAAACACCACCCGGCCCCGCAGCCCCGCCTCGGACACGAACTGCCGCGCGGTGGTGAGGGTGTTGTGATCGATCTCGATGGTCTCGATCACATCCTCCGGCCCGCACTCCCGCCCCAGGACGATGACGGAGTAGCCGATGTTCGTTCCCACTTCGAGCAGGCGCCGCGGCCGCTTCATCCGCACCAGTCCCCGCAGCAACTGCGCGACCTCCGGGTCCGCAATCGGATGCCCGTTCTCCTCGGCAAACTTCTCCATGTGCTCGAGCAACGCGTCGCGCGGCGGCAAGAGCGAGTCGAGGTACTCCGCCTGATTGCGGCGAAGAATGGCGTCGATGCGGTCCTTCATGGGAGGGGGATTTTATGCGGGGGAAGGCGGACGGAGTCAACGCCGCGAGACGCGTTTGCGCCAATAGCCCCGCTTCCGCTTGTCGTGAGCGACGACCCAAACGACGATCGTGTCGCGTTCCGCTTCAGCGTCCAGCTGGTGTCCGCGCGCGGCCATATTTTTCGCGAAGTCTCGCGAAGACTTCCTCGGCTGGAACGGTTTTCGTCTTTCCGGCTTTCCACGCGGCGATGCGGCGCACGGCTTCGGTCGACCCGCGCTTGCTCGGCCTCGCGCTCTTCCTCGGTCATCACGCTGGCGTGCGTGAGGCGCAGCGCTTCTTCGCGAACTTCTTCGACCGTCGCCATCGCGCTCCGCGCGCCTTTTACCGCGCCTCCACCGCTTCCCTCAGCTTCTCTGCCTGGAAGTGGTCGATGAGGGGGTCGATGACGGAGTCGAGGTAGCCGTCCATGACGGACGGGAGGTTGTGCACGGTCAGGCCGATGCGGTGGTCGGTGACGCGGTCCTGGGGAAAGTTGTAGGTGCGGATTTTCTCGCTGCGGTCGCCGGAGCCGATCATGCCTTTGCGCGTGGCGGACAGTTCGGCTTCCCGCTTCTGGCGCTCGATGTCGTAGAGGCGCGCCTTGAGCACCTTCAACGCTTTCGCGCGGTTCTTGATCTGCGACTTCTCGTCCTGACACGACACCACGACGCCGGACGGCAGGTGCGTCATGCGCACCGCGGAGTAGGTCGTGTTGACCGACTGGCCGCCGGGACCGGAGGAGCAGAACGTATCGATGCGCAGGTCTTTCTCCGCGACCTGAATGTCGATGTCTTCCACCTCGGGGAGAACCGCCACCGTGATCGCCGACGTGTGAATGCGGCCCTGCGTTTCGGTCTGCGGCACGCGCTGCACGCGATGCACGCCCGACTCGAACTTCAGGCGCGAGTAGACCTTGTCGCCTTCGATCTGCAGCGTCGCGTCCTTGACGCCGTTCACCGACGAATAGTTGGCGTCGGTGATCTCCACCTTCCAGCGCTTCGTCTCCGCGTAGCGGATGTACATGCGCATGATCTCGGCCGCGAACAGCGACGCCTCGTCTCCGCCCGTACCGGCGCGCACTTCGACGAACACGTTTTTATCGTCGTTGGGATCCTTCGGCTGCAGGAGGACTCTGATCTGCGACTCGAGCTGAGGCGCCTTCGGCTCGAGCTCGGCCAGCTCCAGCTCAGCGAGCTCGCGCATCTCGTCGTCGGAGCGCATCATTTCGCGCGCGTCACCCAGGCGCTTCTGCACGTCGCGCAGCTCGCGATACTTCGCCACCACTTCCTCGATCTCGGCGATCGACTTCATGGTGGTGCGGTACGCGGAGACGTCCGTCACGACGGACGGATCTTCGATCTTCCGCTGGAGCTCTTCGTAGCGCTTTTCGATCTCGTCGAGTTTTTCGTACATAAGCAGGAGATCCTTCGACTTCGCTCAGGATGACACACACGCGCGGCGTGTGCAGCTAAGCGACGGCGGCCTGCTCGGGCTCGACGGCGTCGTACAGCAACGCCTCTTTGAGGGCGATGATGGCGATCTCGAGCTGCTTCTCGTCCGGCTCTTTGGTGGTGATCTTCTGCAGCCACATGCCCGGGCGGACGAGCAGCTTGCAGACCGGATTGCCGAGGTGGCGGGCGGAGAAGCGGATGACCTCGTAGGCCAGGCCGGCGATGAGCGGGATCAGCAC
>DATLBM010000523.1:0-6544 GCA_035526885.1 Thermoanaerobaculia bacterium
GGGGGACGACGAAGGGCCTCCGGGGTCCGGGGGCGAGCCCCCGGCCGCCGGAGGCCCCTCGTCGTCCCCAGCGGAGCGACCTACTCCGACTCCAGGCGTCGCAGCAGCTCGCGCACCGCGTCGATCACTTCGCTCTTCTCCACGTTCGGCTTCTTGAAAGCGAGGTTGAGCGAGAACGGCAGCGACTTGTCTTTCAGCGCGAAGACGTAGTTCTTCGGGCGGCCGGCTTTTCTGGGCTCCGGTTTCGCGGCCGTCTGGCGGCGCAGCTCCTCGCGCGACAGCTCCCCTGCCGCCTGCGCGCGCACGACCTGCTCCATCGCCTCTTCCGATCCCGCGCGCGCCACCTGCACCAGCACGCTCTTCGAGGAGATGCCCGCTTCGCGGCACATGGCGCGGATGCGATCGGGGATGTCGTTGATCAGCAGCGTCTCCGTGACCGTCGTGCGCGACTTGCCGATGACCTGCGAGATCTTCTCGTGCGTGTAGCCGAACTTCTGCTGGAGGATGTAGAGGCCTTCCGCTTCTTCGAAGGGCGTGAGGTCTTTGCGCTGGATGTTCTCGATGAGCGCGATCTCGAGCTGCTCGCGATCGTCGACGTCCAGCTCGATGGCCGGGATCTCGTCCAGGCCGGCCAGCGTGGCGGCGCGGTAGCGGCGCTCGCCGGAGATGATCTGGTAGCGGTTCGGGCCGATGGCGCGGACCAGGATCGGCTCGAGCACGCCCTTCTCGCGGACGCTGGCCGCGAGCTCTTCGATGTTGCCGAGCTGCGTGCGCGGCTGCTCCGCGTTCGGCTCGATGAGCTCCAGCGGCAGCATCGAGCCGATGTGCCGTCCGGAGCGGCGCGTCAGCTCCTCGACGTAGTGCGAGTCGGCACGCATCACGGAGCGCTGGGGAAGTCCACGTTTGGTCATACGCGCGAAAGCAGCTCCTCGCTGAGACTGTAGTACTCCGCCGCGCCGCTCGACTTCGGCGCGAAGGTGAAGATCGACTCCTTGTACGCCGGACTCTCCTCGAGCCGGATCGACTTCGTGATCACGGTGTTGAAGACGCGGTCGCCGAAGACGTTGCCGATGGCCTCGTGGATGTCCTTCGACAGCGTGGTGCGCTTGTCGTGCATGGTGATGACCACGCCCAGAAGCTGCAGGTTCGGGTTGGGGCGCGCTTTGATCTTCTCGATCGTTTCCAGGAGGTCGTCCGTGCCTTCCAGCGCAAAGTACGACGACTGGATGGGCACGAGCACGTGGGTCGAGGCCACCAGGGCGTTGACCGTGATCATGCCCAGCGTCGGCGGCGTGTCGATGAAGATGTAGTCGTACTCGTTGGCGGCGTCCTTCATCCGGTCCTTGAGCCGGAACGGGCCGTCGAGATCGCCGATCAGTTTCGATTCGAGCTTGGCCAGCGCGATGCGCGACGGCGCCAGGAAGAGATTGGGGACCGACGTGTCCACCACCACCGCGGGCAGCTCCAGCTCCTCGCTGACCAGGACGTCGTACATCGAGCGCTGCACTCCCCGCGCGTCGACGTAGGACATCGTGGAGTTGGCCTGCGGGTCGAGGTCGATGAGCAGTGTCTTGAAGCCCTTGTTCGCGACCGCGGCAGAGAGGTTGATCGCGGTCGTCGTTTTTCCAACGCCGCCTTTTTGGTTGGCTACGGTGATGATCATTGAACCGCCCGCGATGATATCAGCAGGTATGAGGAATGAGGGATGAGGGATGAGGTAGATCGTGCCTCGATCGTGAGGCGGCTCACAACGATTCACGCGATCGTCTTTGATACTCGCGGCGACCGATGTTCCGCACTCTCACGATTTTCGTTCTCGCTCTTTTCCCTCTCGCCGCCTCCGCCGCGCAACAGGGCGCCAACCTCGGCGTCCCGCAGCCGCTCTTTCCGCCCAGCAACTGGTGGAACACGGACGTCAGCGCCGCGCCGGTCGATCCGGGCTCCGCCTCGTACATCAACTTCATCGGCGCGACCGACGCGCTGCATCCCGACTTTGGCGGCGACGCCGGTGGCGGCGACGTGTACGGCTTCCCCGTGATCACCGTCGAAGGCAATGCGCCGAAGAAGACCGTGTCCTTCGTGTCCTGGCCCGAACAGTCCGACGGCGTGGGCGTGCCGTTCTATCCCGTGCCCGACGAGGCCATGACGCAGACGGGCTGGGTGGAGGGCGGCCAGCCGGGCAACGTCGATCAGCGCAACGACGCCGATCGCCACATTCTCATCGTCGACAAGACCAACAACCGCTTGTACGAGCTGTACAACGTGTGGTGGAACGGCACGCAGTGGGAGGCCGGCTCGGGCGCCCACTTTTACATGAACCGCAATGACCGCCGTCCCGACACGTGGACCTCCGCCGATGCGGCCGGCCTGGCCATTCTGCCGGGACTCGTGCGATGGGAAGAAGTTTACGGCGCGGCGGAGATCCGCCACGCGTTCCGCTTCACCGTGCACGCGACGAACGGCTACGTCTACCCCGCCTCGCATCGCGCCGGCTCGACGTCCGGGGCGCCGCCGATGGGCGCGCGTCTTCGGCTCAAGGCCGGCAAGGACATCTCGACGTTTCCCGCGGACATCCAGAAGATCCTGCGCGCGATGAAGCGCTACGGACTGATCCTCGCCGACAACGGCACGGACATGTACGTCAGCGGTACGTACGACACGCGCTGGAACAACGACGTGCTCAATCCGCAGCTGGCGAAATTGAAGGCCGGAGATTTCGAAGTCGTGCAGCTGGGATGGTCGCCGGGCGTTGCCTTCGTCGCGGAGGTGCCTGAGACGATGACCGCAGGCGATGCGCTGTCGCTGCGACTGACGGCCTTCGACCGCGATGGCAATGTCGTCACCGGCTACCGCGGAACGGTCGCGTTCACGTCGACGGACGGAGCGGCCACGCTGCCCACTTCGTACACCTTCACCGCCGCTGATGCGGGCACGCATCTCTTCCCTGCCGGATTGATTCTGCGCACGCCGGGCGCGCAGGTCGTCACGATCACCGACACCGCGGCGCCGGCGAGCACCGGCTCGCGCGGCACGCTCGTCACGGCGACGGCGCAGCACGTGGACACATCGACGTACTGGGCGTGCTTCCACTACGCCACGCGCGCTGCCGCGGACGCGCGCATGAACGCGCGCAATCTCGACGCGACGCTCGTGGCCGTGCCGTTCACGGATTATCCGTGGGTGGTGATCGAGCGCTGGACCTGCGGTGGGTGCGTGCAGGAGCCGGCGCCGCTCTTCACCGCGACGCCGCGCCCTCGCGGCTACACGCCCGCGGCGGACGAGCGGATCGCGATGGGCACGGATGGAACGGAGCTGGTGGTGCGGCGGCCGTCGGGCGCGAGTGTGATCACGGAGCGGCCGCCGGATGAGGAGATCACGGTCGATCCGTGAGCTACATCTTGTACTTGCCCAGATCCTCGGGCGACAGATTCTCGAACCACTTCTTCGATTGCTCTTCCGTGTCCTCGTCGGGCGTGAGGGTCTGGGCCTGATCGAGCACGCTCTGCGCGACGAAGATGGGCGCCTCCGTGCGCAGGGCCAGGGCGATGGCATCGCTCGGGCGCGCGTCCACTTCCAGCGTGTCGTTGCCGACGGCCAGGCGGATCTGCGCGAAGAACGTCGAGTCGCGGAGGTCGTTGATGACGATGCGCAGCACGCGTCCGTTCAGCTCCGCGATCAGGTTGCGCAGCAGGTCGTGCGTCATCGGTCTCGGCGTGGTGATGTTCTCGAGCTGCAGGGCGATGGCGTTCGCTTCGAAGATGCCCACCCAGATGGGCAAAAAGAACTTCTCGTCGTCGTCCTTGAGCACGACGATCGGGGAGTTCGACACGGGGTCGAGCATCAGCCCTTTGATCGACATCGCGATGAGCTCGTTCATGCCACGGCCTCCCCGCGCAACGTGTGATGCTGCGCCGAATCGATGCGCACGCCAAGGATACTCCCCAGCGGCGTGGCGGGATCGCCGTGAAAGTTCACGACCCAGAAGTCATCGGTGCGTCCCGAGAGCATCGAGGGATCGTGCTTGCTCGGACCTTCCACCAGTACCGGCACGACACGTCCGCGATAGCCCTCCAGACGGTCGCGCTTGTGCCGCTCGTGCAGATCGAAAACGCGCTGCAGTCGATCCGACGCCACCTCATCCTCGAGCGCCTGCCCGATTCTCAGCGACGGCGTTCCCGGCCTCGGCGAATACTTGAACGCGAAGAGCGAACCGTAGCGCACCTCTTCGATCAGCGACAGCGTCTCCTGAAAATCCTCCTCCGTCTCGCCGGGGAAGCCCACGATGATGTCGGTCGAGAAATGAATCTCCGGGATGGCGGCGCGGATGCGCGCGATGGTGTCGAGGTACTTCTCGCGCGTGTACAGCCGCTTCATGCGCCGCAGCACGCGCGATGAGCCGGACTGCACCGGCAGGTGCAGGTAGCGGGAGATGTTCGCCCGATCGCGCATGGCGGCGATCATCGAGTCGTTCACTTCCGCGGGATGCGAGGTCGTGAAGCGCAGACGCACCACGCCCGCGATCGACGCGACGGCGCTGAGCAGCGCGCCGAAATCGCGTCCGGACTTCGGGCAGCGGTACGCGTTGACGGTCTGGCCGAGGAGCTCGATCTCGACGCGGCCGCCGTCGACGGCGGTCTGCACCTCGTGCAACACGTCCTCGAACGGACGGGAGACCTCGCGGCCGCGCGTGGTCGGCACGATGCAGAACGTGCAGTTCTTGTTGCAGCCTTCGATGATCGTCACCCACGCCTTCGTGGGATGCGCGCGATCGATGGCGAACGAGTCGTAGTTGCGATCCTCGGGGAAGTCGATGGCCACGCGCGTTCCCTGCTCGAGCACCGCATCGAGATGGCCGACGTTGCCCGGCCCCATCACGAAGTCCACCCACGGCGCGCGCTCGAGGATGCGCTCCCCTTCCTGCTGCGCGACGCAGCCGCACACGCCGATCTTCGCACCCGTGTCGCGCTTGATCTCGCGCAGGCGGCCCAGGCGCGAGAACACTTTCTGTTCCGCCTTGTCGCGCACCGAGCACGTGTTGAGCAGAATGAGATCGGCGCGGTTCTCGTCTTCCGTGCGCGTGTAGCCGCGCAGGCGCAGATTGCCCGACAGGCGTTCGCTGTCGAGCTCATTCATCTGACAGCCCCACGTTTCGATGAAGTACGTTTTCATGGTCTGGCCGCGCGCGCCGCGTCGAGCTTGGCTTTCACGTCGTTGAAGCGTTTCACGATCTCCGTGTCGCGCTTGTTCAAATCGTTTTCGTCGAAGTAGCTGCGCTCGACGGCGGCCAGCTCCTTCTCCAGCGATGCGATGAGCGCATCGGAGGCCGCGCGCTTCGCCGCGAGCTCTTTCTCGGCTTTGCGCGCCGCGTCGTGAATCTCCGTCGACGACGGCGCGGGAGCGACCGGATCGGCGGACACGTTGGGCGTCGTGGCGATTTTGCCCTTCGACTTCTTCACGTCCGCGTTGGTGATGACTTTGGTCGTGCTCTTCTTCCGCTTCTCCTTCGCTTCTTTCGCGGCGCCGACGAGCGAGTCATCGGCGGCGATCAGAGCCAGGAGCAGTGCGAGCAGTTTCATACGCGGCCGTATCGATCTTCGAGGCGGACGACGTCATCGAGCTCGGTGGTCGAGACTTCGGCCACATCCGTGTCGACGACCGCGAACATCCGGTGGATCAGGCGCGGCGGAATGTGAAACGCCTGGCCCTTGCGCAGCGGGAGCTCGCGGCGGTCGCCGTCGTGCTCGATCGTCAGCCTCAGTTCGCCGTCGACAACGTAGAGCGTCTCCTCTTTCATTTCGTGGAACTGGAGGCTCAGCGACTCCCCTTGATTGATATGCAGAATCTTCCCGACGTAACGGCCCGTCTTCGCCCAGATGAGCTCATAGCCCCACGGTTTGTCGACGCGCGTGATGGATGCGTGCTGGAAGAGTTCGTTCATGACGGGGTGGTGACCAGCCCCTCGGGGAAGCGCATGGCCACGCTCTCGATGATGAACTCCTCGATCTCCTGCGCGGTCTTCTTGTTCAGCGACGCCTCGGCGATGCGGCGGCAGTCGCGATAACGCACGCTGCGCACCACGTTCTTGATGACCGGGATCGAAGACGGATTCATGGAGAAAATCTCCAGGCCCAGGCCGAGGAGCACGATGGCGAAGATGGGATCGGAGGCCATCTCGCCGCACATCGACACGGGAATGCCGGCGCGCTTGCCCGCGTCGATCACGCCCTTGATCAGGCGCAGGAGCGCGGGATGCAGCGGCTCGTAGAGATAGCTGACGTTCTCGTTGCTCCGGTCGATGGCCAGTGAGTATTGAATGAGATCGTTCGTACCGATGGCGAAGAAATCCGCCTCGGTCGCGAGCAGGTCGGCGATCACGGCCGCGGACGGCACTTCGATCATGATCCCGATCTGCAGCTCTTTGTTGTATGCGACGCCCTCGGCGTCCAGCTCCAGCCGCAGCTCGCGGATGAGCGTCTTGACCTGACGCAGCTCCTGCACGCCGGAGACGAGCGGGAACATGATCTTGATCTTTCCGAACGCCGAC
>DATLBM010000524.1:0-8846 GCA_035526885.1 Thermoanaerobaculia bacterium
GAGGGACCTTCCAACGCGCCACGCAACGGAGAAGGTCCTTCGACTCCGCTGCGCTCCGCTCAGGATGACACGCACCGCGCTCCGCGCGTGTCATCCCGAGCCGCCGCAGCGAAGCGGAGGACGGTCGAGGGACCTTCCGCCGCGCCACGCAGCGTAGAAGGTCCTTCGACTCCGCTGCGCTCCGCTCAGGATGACACGTTGGGCCTACAGATCGACCGTCACCGTCTCGCCCTCCCGTACTGACACCGACTGCGTGCCCGCCGCCGAGTCGTCGTCGTTCAGCAGGACCAGCGTGTACGAGCCCGGCGCGATGTGCTCCAGCGTTGCCGTGCCCGGGGGCAGATCGCGCGGGATCGGCGTTGCGCTCCAGCGCGGATACCACATGCCGCTCGAGTCGAGGAGGCGCATGCGTTTCCGCTGGTTGTGCCGCGAGCGCACCAGGATCGTGCCGCCCGGCGTCATGGAGATGGTCGGCTTCGACGGCGAGGTGATGCTGATGGAGCGCGGCGCGTACTCCGGCACCATCACCGTGGCGGTGTAGGAGCCCGGCGCGATGGGCAGCCGCGTTTCGTGCGCGGACGAGTCGC
Source organism: Thermoanaerobaculia bacterium (assembly GCA_035526885.1). Lineage (GTDB taxonomy): Bacteria > Acidobacteriota > Thermoanaerobaculia > Gp7-AA8 > Gp7-AA8 > QHVT01. Next base: position 588 of record DATLBM010000524.1, read on the forward strand.
CGAAGCGCATGATGCCGCGGGTGTCGTACGCGATGCGTCCCTGCGCGTCGAACACCGTGACCATTCCGCTGAGCGCGCGGCCGTCGCGGCCGTCGACGATGTTCAGCGCCACGCCGTCGTTGCGCGAGAGCTTCAGCTCGATGTTCTCCGAGCCCGACTCGCCCAACGTCACATCCTCCGTGACGTTGCCGTAGCCGTCGCGGCTGGCCGTGATCTGGTACGAGCCGGGGTTCACGAAGTCGATCGAGAATGCGCCCGCCGAATCGGTCATCGCCGCGCGGACGCCGCGGAAGTCCACGCCCGCCGCGGTGGCGCGGAACTGCACGCTCGCGTTGTCGACCGGCTCGTTCGTCGCGGCGTCGATCACGCGCCCGCGCACCGACGCCGCCTTGAAGTCGATGTCGAACGTGCCGGAACCGCGCACGGTGTAGGTCGTGTTGTACGGGCTGAAACGCTGGATGTCCGTGACCGTGACGTTGTACTCGCCCTCTTCCAGGCCGGCCACGCTGTACATGCCCTGCTCGTCCGTGTTCGCGGCGGCGCTGGCCTGCGATCCCGAGCGGCGCGGGTAGAACGAGATGTTCGCCCCCGGGAGAGCCTGGCCGTTGCGAATGACGCGGCCCTTGACCACGACGTCGCCGCGGAAGTCGATGTTCACCTGCTGCGAGCTGCCGGCCGCCACTTCGACCGTTTGCGTGCCCGAGGAGCGGCGGCTGCCGAAGTCGCGAGGCTGGACGCTCGCGGAAACCGAGACGGTCCCGGTCGGCGCGCCTTCGATGCGGTAGTTGCCCTGCGGATCGACGGGCGCGGAGGACGCCGCGCCTCGTGCGCCGCGCGCGCTGACCGACGCATTGGCCATGTCCGCTTCCGAGACGCCCGTGACGCGGCCGTAGATCGTGCCTCCGCTCTGCAGCACGAGGCGGATCGGAGTGCTCGCGGAGATGTCGACGTCGCTCTGCGACGCCTCGACGTAGCCGCTCTTCGATGCCGTGAAGCGATAGCGTCCGGGGCGCAGGCCTTCCAGTTCAAACGTGCCGCTGGCGTTCGTGCGCGCGCTGCGGCCGCCGGCGCCGGCGCTGAATGCGCCCACTTCCGCATCCGCGACCGGCGCGCCCGTGTCGGTGACCACGACGCCCGTGATCGTGCTGCCGCCTTCGAGCGTGACGTCGAGTTTGTTGTCCTTGCCTTTCAGCATCACGGTCTTCGAGACGCCGCTGTATTTCGCGTGCGAGAACTGAATGGTCTCCTCGCCGGGATTGAGTCCGTCCAGCGTGTACTCGCCGTTTGCATCCGTCGTGGCGCGGCGCAGAGAGCCGGTCATGGCGAACGTGCCCGTCGCCGACGGCTGCACCGCCACCGTGACGTCCGCCAGTCCGCTGCCGTTCGAGCCCGTGACGCGCCCCGTCAGGCGCGTGCCCTGCTCGAGCTCGAGCACGACGTCGTTGAGCGTCTTTCCTTCCTCGACGTCGACGTTGAGACGTGCCGCGGAGTAGCCGTTCGCGTTGGCGATGAGGTTCATCGCCCCGCTGGGAACGTTCTCCAGCACGAATGAGCCGTCGTCGCTGGTGAAGCTCTTGAGCAGCGGCGGCGCCATCATCATCATCCCGCCGCCGCTGCGCGACGCCGCGACGCCGGCCTGGAAGCTGGTGATCGGTTTCGTCGAGTCTTTCTCCACGACGCGGCCGCGAATCGTGCCGCCGAGCGGCAGCTCCACGTTGACGTCCCGCACCGGCGCGGTGAACGTGCGCTGCTCGTTGATCAGCGCGTCTTCCTTGCGGAACGACACGCGCGTCGAGCCCGCGGACAGGCCGCTGAGCGTGAACGAGCCGTCGGGCCCCGTCATCGCGGAGCTCGTGGTCTCGGCGAACGCGTTCACCATCACGTCGGAGATGCCCACCCCGCCGCGCGTGACGCGGCCGGTGATCTCCGAGGCGACGTCGAGTTTCGCTTCGATGGGCTGGGTGCCGTTGGCGGTCACGCTCTGCGCGCGCACCGCTTTCGGCGCGAAGCCCTCGCGCTTGAACGCGAAGTCGTACGTCCCTTCCTTGAGGCGCATCGTGAACGTGCCGTCGCTGGCGGTGCGCACGACGTCTTCGTCGTCCTGATTGGGTCCGCCGAACATGACCATGCGCCGCACGAACATCATGCGGTCGTTGCCGGCCGGCGTGTCGGTGGCGACGACGGACACGCCCGACAGCGGCTGCCCGCTCGCATCGACCACGCGTCCCGTCACGGCCACGCCGCTGGGAATGGTCAGGACGATGCCGCTCTTGCGCTCGCCGGGCTGCAGTTTCATGGCATCGCTCTTCGTCTGCGGCAGACCTTTCCTGGCCGCGCGCAGACGGAGGTCGGAGTCGCCTTTGAGGCGCAGCGCGAAGCGGCCATCCGCGCCGGTGGTCGTGCCGACGTTGCTCATGAAGATCATCGACGGCATGCCCATCTCTTCACTGGCCGCTTCCGAGGAAACCTTTGCGCCGTTGACGGGACGCCGTTCGCTGTCGACCACGACGCCGCTCACGCGCGCCAGCTGCGTGACGTTGAAGTCGCGCGTGGTCGTCTGTCCGGGGTTGACGAGCACGTCGCCGTTCTGCTGGTCGTAGCCGGGATGCGTGACGAACATCATGTACGAGCCCGGACCGGCCGGAATCGAGAACGTGCCCCTGGCGTCGGTGAGGGCCATCGACGACGTGTCGATGAAGCCCATTCCCCGGCGCAGCGGGTTGACGCGCACCATCGCGCCCGGCACGGGCGCTTTCGTCCGGGCATCCAGCACGCGTCCGGAGACGGTGCCCACCCGCTCGGTGCGCACGGTCAGCGGCTTGCCGGCGGCGAAGGCCTGCTGGCCGAGGAGCGTGTCTTTTCGGGCGGTGAGCATGGTCCACTTCGCGGGGCCGTGCGCGATGACGAATGAGCCGTCGTCGGCGCTCGTGGCCACGGGCCAGCCGTCGATGGCGATGACCGCCTTGGCCACCGGCGACTTGCCGTCCGGCAAAACGACCTTGCCGGTGATGGGCGTGCCGGCGGTGAGCGTGCGCGTCAGCTTGCTGACCGGCACGCTGCTGCCGGCCATGTTGAAGAAGTTCTCGTCGTCGATGGCGAAGTCGGGATGCAGCACGGTGATGCTGCTCACCCGGCGCTGATCGGGCACCTCGTACTTGCCTTGCGCGTCGGTGCGCACCGTCCACTCCGCGCCGCCGTAGTTCACGACCACGGTCGCGTTGGCGACGGGCTTGCCGCCCGCGCTGATCGTGCCGCTCTTCGGCTCGCGCGTGACGACGGTGATCGTGCCCGCGTCCTCGTCTTTCTCCACGCGCCGCGACTCCGGCTCGAAGCCGCGCATCTCGAGGCGCAGGTCGACGACCGGCTCCTTCGGCGACGGCAGCGAGAACGCGCCCTTCGCATCCGTCTTCGTCTCCGCGAGCGCCACCAGCAGCGGCGACGCGGAGAGCAACCGCTCCCGCCGCTGCGCGACGGTCTCGGTGGAGTGAATGAACACGCGCACGCCGGCCACGGGCTGGCCGTCGCGCGTCATGACCGTGCCGGTGATGGCCGCGAGCGAGGGAAGAGCGAGAAGAGAGAGGAGGAGCGCGACAACGGTTCTGGCGAGGCGCATGGCGCAAGTATGACGCCGGAAGGGCGGAAGAGTTCCAACGCGGGCCCTGTTCGCGCCAGTGCCTCTCATGAAACGCCGCAAGCCCGTCGCCCCGCAGTTGCTGAAAGCGCGCCTGGATGAGCTCGTGGCCACCTTCGACATCTCCACCATCGAGCCCGATCCGCTGCAGCTCGTGCTGCGCCACCGCGATCCGCGCGACCAGGAGATCGCGGGCCTGATCGCGGCCGCGTTCGCGTACGGCCGCGCGGAGACGATCGTCGCGAACATCGGCGCGGTGCTGGCGAAGATGCGCGGCGGACCGCACGCGTACCTGCGCACGTTCGATGCGAAGGAGGCGATGCAGCGCTTCGCCGGATTCGCGCATCGCTTTCACAAGACGAACGATCTCGTCGCGTTCTTCTCGTGCCTCTCGCGCGCGCTGCGCGAGCACGGATCGCTGGGTGCGCTCTTCGCCATCTGTTACGACGATCGCGATCGCGACATCGGCCCTTCGCTGGCTCGCTTCGCCGCCGCCCTCGGCGCCGACAGCTATCTCACGTCCTCGCCCGCCGACGGCTCCGCGTGCAAGCGCATGAACCTCTATCTGCGCTGGATGGTCCGCCGCACGCCGCCCGACCTCGGCCTGTGGGCGTTCGTCGATCCCGCGAAGCTGGTGATGCCGCTCGACACGCACGTGCACCGCATCGCCACGTTCCTCGGCCTCAGCGAGCGAAAATCCGGCGACTGGAAAACCGCCCGCGCCCTCACCGACGCGCTGGCGCGCTTCGACGCAGCCGATCCCGTCCGCTACGACTTCGCCCTCTGCCGTCTCGGCATCCTCGATCTCTGCTCGCGCAGGCAGAAGAAGGAGAACTGCGACGTCTGCCTTCTCCGCGACGTGTGCAGATTTCCGGTGGTGTGAGGTGGTTGCCGTGTTGCTGGTTGCTGGTTGCCGGTGCGGTATCGGCTGGCGGGTCATCCGGCGCAGGCCCGAGCCACTCCTGGGACAGGCAGGACTGCCTGTCCTCCACTTGCCCGCCGGCCGAGGTCGCACCGGCAACCAGCAACATGGCAACCAGCAACGGCGCATCGCACTCCAAAAAAGTGCGCACGAAAATCCAACCCATTGGACCCGTACCTGTCGCATTCGGAATTCCGCACGCTCATTCAACGTGTCGAATCAATGAATTAGCTGCGATCCGTCCGCGGCACTGCCGTTGAATGGCTGGTCGCTCGGCTCCGATATGCGCCGCTCTCTCTTCTCGAACGTTCTTCTCACCGTCCTCACGGTCGGCGTGATCCTCGGCGCGTTCGTTTCCTTTCAGCGCAAGCGCTCCTCGTTCGAGCGAATCGACTTCACCTTCCGCCGCGACCGCGGCGTCATCGTCGTGCAGTCCGTCGATCACGGCACCGGCGCCGAGAAAGCGGGACTGCTCCCCGGCGATCGCATCTGGCTGATCGGCGACACGCCGACGACCGAGGTCGAGGGATTGCAGAAAACGCTGCGACGCATCGGCCAGAGCGTGCCCATGGTCGTCGAGCGCGGCGGGCAGATGCGCAACATCCAATACAGCGCGCCCGAGCTGAAGGTCGACTACCCGTATCTCATTCTCAGCTTCATCGGCTTCCTCTACATCGCCATCGGGCTGTTCACGCTTTTCCGAGGGGAGACGAGCGAGAGCCGGCTGTTCTACTTCGTCACGCTGCTGTCGTTCATCGTCTACGTGTACACGCCGGCGGGGGACATCGACTGGAGCTACAAGCTCCTGCAGATGACCGAGGAGCTGTCGCGGATCTTCCTCCCGCCGCTCGCTCTGCATTTCTTCCTGCTCTTCCCGCGTCCGCTGCTGCGCGACAGGCGCTGGATCGCGCTGATGTATCTGCCGCCGACGCTGCTCGCGCTGTGGAACGTCGATCTGCTCCTGTTCAACAACGCCGTTCCCATCGCGTCGCCGGGCTTCGCGCTCGAGTTCATCCAGCGCTGGGAGATGCTCGACTTCGCGATCTACTTCACGCTGGCGGTGGTCGCGCTCGCGTACACCTACCGCCAGGCCGCCGCCATCGGCAAGAAGCAGATCAAGTGGATCTACCTCGGCCTGGCGTTCGGGTTTCTGCCGTTCGCGGCGATCTACATCATCCCGTACCTGATCTCCGGCGACGTGCGTCCGGCGTGGACGACCGTGTCCATCCTGCCGCTGGCGTTCATCCCGCTCGCATTCGCGGTCTCGATTCTCAAATACAAGCTGTGGGACGTGGAGGTCGTGATCAAGGAGATCATGGCCTACGCGGTGACGTTCGCGTTCGGCATGATCGCGTTCTCCACCGTGAACCTCGTGCTGTCGCGCGTCATCGAAGAGCGCTCGGCGATGGAGCGCAACTTCCTCGCCTTCTCCTCGGGACTACTGATTGCCGGCGTGTTGATTCCGGTCAAGTGCAGGATCGAGTCCGTCATCGAGATGATCCTGTACCGCGAGAGCTACCGGCATCGCCGCACGATGACGGACTTCGCGCAGGAGCTGGCCACGTTCCACGACGTGCACGAGCTGATCGCGATGATGCGCGAGCGTCTGCGCGCGACACTGCACATCGAGCGCATGAACCTCTACATGCGCGATGCGTCGCTGCTCACGATTTACGATCCCGAGGGGACCGTGCCGCGGCGTGCGACCGTCGAGGAGTTCGGCGTGGTGCCCAAGGAAGGTCCGGTCATCCTCAGCGCGCCGCGTCTGCCCGACCGCACCGAGCTTCCGTGGAAGCTGCTGGAAGCGGGGTACCGATACGTCTTTCCTCTCCGAAACCGCGGCGAGTTGCAGGGGCTCCTCCTCCTCGGCACTCGCCGCGGCGAGGAGCCTTTGTCGCGCGATGATCTGCATCTGATCGGCACGCTCACCGGACCGCTGGCGCTGGCCATCGAGAACTCGCGGCTGTACGGAAAACTGCGCCGCCAGCTCGAAGAGATCCGCGCGCTCAAGGAGTACAACGAGAACATCATCGAGTCCTCGCTCTCCGCCATCGCCGTCATTGCCGGCGACGGCACGGTGCTCACGGCGAACAAGGCCTTCTGGGACATCGTCGGCGCGGATCACACGCACGAGACCATTCACGAGCTCTTCCCGCCGTACGACGAGCTGCTGGCGACCGACGGCCGCACGATGACCACGCACTTCATCAACACCGCGGGCGTGGAGAAGGAAGTGACCGTGACCGCCAGTCCGCTGTCCGCGGGCGACGTCAGCGACAACGCGCGCGTGCTGGTCATCGGCGACGTCACCGATCGCGTGCGCCTCGAGCGCGAGCTGCAGGACAAGGAGCGTCTCGCGTCGCTGGGACTGCTCGCGGCCGGCGTCGCGCACGAAGTGAATACGCCTCTCACCGGCATTTCTTCGTACGCGCAACTGCTGCTCGCGGAAACGCCGGAGCACGATCCGAAATACCGGCTCCTGAAAAAGATGGAGCAGCAGACGTTCCGGGCGTCGAACCTCGTCAACAACCTGCTCGATCTGATCGCCAACCGTCCGCGCTCGCGCGAGTTCGTGAATCTCGAGGAGCTCGCCGTCGCCACCATCGCGCTGCACGAGGATCTGCTGAAGGCGAAGCACATCACCGTACACACAGAGCTCGTGCCGCTGCGCGTGCGCGGCAACTTCCAGGACCTGCAGCAGGTGCTGACGAACATCCTTCTGAACGCGCGCGATGCCGTCGCCGACGGCGGCAACATCCGGATCTGCACTGCCGAGGAAGGCGAGTGCGTGGTGATGCGCGTGAAGGATGACGGCAAGGGCATTCCCGCCGACATGCTGGCGCGCATCTTCGAGCCGCTGGTCACCACCAAGCGCGGTCAGGGCGGCACGGGCCTCGGGCTGGCCATCAGCCGCCGTATCATCCACGCAGCGGACGGGCAGATCGACGTGGTCAGCACGCCCGGCAACGGAGCCGAGTTTTCGATTAAGTTGCCCCGCGCCGAACGGGTCGCGGCGAACATCTAGCTCATGCGCATCCTCATCGTCGATGACGAAGAAGTCCTGCGGGACGTGCTCGACGCCGTATTGCGGCGCGAGGGATTCGACATCGTCGCCGCGGCCAGCGGCGAAGAGGCGCTGAACGTCCTCGACTCCGACGAGATCGACCTGGTCATCCTCGACGTGATGCTGCCCGGCATCAGCGGCATCGACACGCTGCGCGCCATCCGCATCTCCAATCCGTACCTGCCCGTCATCGTCATCACCGCGTTCTCGTCCATCGACGGCGCCATCGACGCGATGAAGCAGGGCGCTTTCCACTACATCCCCAAGCCGTTCAAGAACGAGGAAGTCGTCCTGACGGTGAACAAGGCGCTGGAGCAGAGGCGTCTCTCGCGCGAGAACGAGCGCCTCAAGTCCGAGCTCTCGGAGAAGTACGCGTACTCGAACATCATCGGCAAGAGCGAGATCATGCGGAAGGTCTTCGACCTCATCCGCCAGGCCGCGCCGTCGCGCTCCAACATTCTCGTGCAGGGCGAATCGGGCACGGGCAAGGAGCTCGTGGCCAAGGCGATCCATCACGCCAGCCCGCGCGCGCGGAACGCGTTCGTGACCGTCAACTCGGGGTCATTGCCGCCGGAGCTGCTGGAGTCGTCGCTCTTCGGCCATCTCAAAGGCGCGTTTACGGGTGCGATCGCCACGAAGCGC